>JBGSLE010000313.1:0-6400 GCA_041740875.1 Pontiella sp.
GGTGGTGCTGGCGGGCGAGCAGTATGGCTGCGTCCGCCAGGCCTGCCTGATCGCCGCGCTGACGCAGGGGCGCGGCATCCTGGTGCGCAATTCCGGCAAGGAGGCGCGCGGCCACCGCGACGACCTGCTGGGCGAAGACGGGATTTCCGATTTCAAGCGCCTGATGCGCGCCTGGGTTTTTGCCGACAAGAACAACTACCATCCCGACGCCTGCGGCAAGCTCGGCGTCCACGGCGCGGCGGCGCGGCTGGTGAAGCCGCTTTATGAACGCTTTCTCAAATTGGCCGAAGCCGAAGGGTTGACGATCAACACCAGTGCGCCGCCGGATGAAAACCTCCAGAAGTGCATCCTGCTGGCGTTTTCCGACCAGGTCGCCAAGCGCCGCGACGCCGGAACGTTGCATTGCGAGATCGTCCATGGCCGGGCGGGGGATTTGGACCGCGATTCGGTGGTGCGCGACAGCGCGCTGATCGTGGCCGCCGAGATTTCCGAAATCGAAGGTAGCCGCGACCTGAACGTGCGGCTCAACTTGTGTACCGCCATTTCGGAGGTCTGGCTCGACGAGCTTTTCCCCGAAGACATGGAGGAAAAGACCGAAGCCATTTTTGATCCGGTCTTAAAGCGCGTGGTTTCCAAGCAGTGGAAGGCGTTCCGGGGCCTGGAGCTGCATGCCAAGATGGTGCAGGAGGTCGATCCGCAGCAGGCGGCGGAAATCATTGCCGAGGAGGTGCTGGCCGGACGGCTCGAACTGCACAAGTGGGACGAGCAGGTGGAGGGTTGGATTACCCGGGTCAACTGCCTCGCAAACGGATGCCCGGACTATGGCATTCCGGCGATCGACCAGGAGGCGCGGCGGGCGATGGTGCAGGAGATCTGCCTCGGCGCGGTCTGCAAGCGCGACCTGAAGGACCGGGCGGTCTGGAAGGTGGTCAAGTCGTGGTTGTCGCCGGTGCAGCTCGACCTCGTCGAGAAGCAGGCGCCGGAGCGCATTGCGCTGCCGAGCGGCTTTTCCGCCAAGGTGCGCTACGAGCCCGGCCAGCCGCCGGTGGTGTCGGCCACGATCCAAAAGTTGTACGGGCTCAACGAGGTTCCGCGGATCGGTTTTGGGAAAATACCGGTGGTGGTCGAGGCGCTCGCCCCAAACCAGCGTCCCCAGCAAAAGACGCAGGACATGAAAAGCTTCTGGGCAAACACCTATCCGCTGCTCAAAAAGGAGCTGAAGGGGCGCTACCCCAAACACGAATGGCGCTGAACCCCGGTCCAGACGCAGGCAAATCCAACCAGGGGTTGCCAATTCGGTATTTTTATACTAATTATATTGTCAATGCGCATCTTTCTCATAGAGGACAGCGAGACCATGGTGGCCCATGTTACCGGCGGCATGCGGCGCCATGGTTATGACATCGACCACGCGCTGTGCGGCGAGGAGGGCCTGCGGTGCCTCCGCACGGCCGAGTATGACCTGTTGATTTGCGACATCATGCTGCCGGACATCAACGGATTCGACCTGGTCGAGGAACTGCGCCGGACGAATACAAAGATACCGGTGCTTTTCCTCAGCGCGCTCAACTCGGTCGACGACCGGGTGAAAGGGTTGCGGATCGGCGGGGACGACTATTTGGCCAAGCCGTTCGCCTTTTCGGAGTTGCTGGCCCGCGTCCAGGCGCTGTTGCGCCGCAGCGGCCAATTGCAGGCACCGGAAGAGGAGTTGCGCGTGGCAGATTTGAGGCTCGATCTGGTCAGGCACAAAGCCTATCGCCAAGATCGCGAAATCATTCTCCAGCCGCTGGAATTTAAGTTGCTCCGGTTCATGGTGCATAGCAAGGGCCAGGTTTTGTCCAAGACCCTGATCATGGAGCGCATGTGGGACATGCACATCAGTCCCGATTCCAATGTGGTGGAGGTGCGGATGCACCATTTGCGCCACAAGGTGGACAAACCCTTCCCGAACAAGCTGATCCACACCGTGCGGGGAATTGGCTACATGCTGGAGGATCGCAGTGACTCCAAGGGAGCCCCCAATGATCCCTGCGTAGAGGATGATGCGGGATGTGCCGCTGATTGACGTGAGGGCTGCAAGGCCCGGGTCTAATCCCCAATTCCACGCCTAAAGCCGTTGTTTTTCGCAGGCTGCCGGATTACGCTCGCAACCGTAAAGCGAAGCATGCGCGAGGTGTTCATGAGCGGCAAAAACACGCGGCTGGAAAAAATGCCTAACGACTACCTGGCTCCCGGCCACACCGTCGTCTTGCGGGCGACCGGCAAGCGCGACGCGCTCAAGGAGCTGGTCGAAGTGCTCTGCGCGGATGCCCCGGCGAAGTGGGATGCCGCCCGCGTGCTGGACGCCGTATGGCGGCGGGAGCAGACGCTGTCAACCCTGGTCATGCCGCAGGTCGCCATTCCCCATGCCCGGGTCGACGGGATCGGAAAAACCCTGGTGGCGGTCGGGAAAAGCCCCGGGGGCATCGCATGGGATCCCGGCGAGTCCGAGCCGGTGCGGCTCGTCATCCTCATCGTTGGTTCCGGAAACGAACATTTGCACGTGCTCGGACGGATCGCCACCCGGCTGTCGAACAAGGCGCTTTGCGAAGAACTGCTCGCCGCGCAGGATATCGGCATCGTGCATGGCCTTCTCACGCAACCCTATCCCTTGGCCGCCCGGTTCCCGAAACCCGTGCTGCACGACCTCTCCATCCGCTGCTTCGGCCACGCCCAGGCCATCGCCCGCGAAATCAAGGCGGGCGCGCTGGTGCTCCACGCCGACGCGGTCGGCGACATTTCCTTCCTCGAGAACTGCCAACTCGCCGGCCTCCGGCTGATCCTGGTCTCGCGCGACCTCTCCCGCTATCCCTGCAGCCCGCAGGTCGACCGGTTCCTTCCGGTGCCGTTTGGGGGGCTCAACCGCTCAAGCCAAATCGATATCGCCTTCCTTTTCCTTGTTTCCCAGGGTTTGCTGGGCCGGGGCGACCGGGTGGTCAGCGTTTGCGGCGTGCCGGAGTCGGGTATCCTCGACACGATCATGGTGGCCGACCTGGGCCGGGACTACCGGCTTTTCTTCCCCGATGAAAACGGCGAGAGCCTGCCCTCCGACGTCGAACCGCAGGTGTTGTCGCGCGTCTTGCAGGTGGCCGGAATCCTTGCCGCCGAGGGGCGCGAAGGGAAGCCAGTGGGAACCATGTTCGTGGTCGGCGACCACGAACACGTCCGGGAGCACTGCCGGCAAATGGTGATCAACCCGTTCAAGGGGTATGCGGAAGACGAACGCAACATCCTCGATCCGAGCTTGGAAGAAACCATCAAGGAATTTTCGCGCATCGACGGCGCCTTTGTCCTGCGCGGCGATGGCGTGATCGTTTCGGCGGGGACCTATATCCGGACAGGGGCCGAAATCGACCAGCTCTCGCCGGGACTGGGAGCCCGGCATGCGGCGTCGGCGATCATCACGCGGCAGACTCACGCCCTGTCGGTGGCGCTTTCCGAATCGACCCGGAAAGTCAGCCTCTTCCGCCAGGGCGAGCGGGTGCTCGAACTCTAGACGCCTGCAGGCCACATTATGCCGACTCCGTACAAGGAGAAGGTCCATTGCTACAAGACGCTGGGCAATGATCGCCTATAGTGGTGTACAAACCGGTTCATTGGTTTCGTCTATTCGGCACACATCCCAAGAGAGGTACAACCTATGAGCAACGCCAAGCACCCGTCCCGCCGCCATGTCCTGTTTGCAGGCGCCGCCGTGGCCGCCTTCAACATCGTTCCGTCCCGCGTGCTGGCGCAGTCCGCCAACAAGAAAAAAAAGGCATCCTCTAAGGAGCTTCCGCCCAGCGAACGGCTGAACATCGGTTTTGTCGGCATCGGCGGCAAGGGCGAGGCAAACATTGCCGGATGCGCCCACCACAACATCTACGCGCTCTGCGATGTGGACTCCGTCCGCGCCGCCAAATCGTTTGGGAAATATCCCGACGCGAAGCGCTTCGACGACTGGCGCGTGCTGTTCGACAAAGAAGCCAAGAACCTCGACGCCGTGGTCATCTCGACGCCCGACCACAACCATGCGGTGGTCACCATGGCCGCCATGCAGCTCGGGCTGCCGGTCTATACCGAAAAACCCCTCACCCGCACGGTTTCCGAGGCGCGCATCCTGGCCGACTACGCGCGCAAGAACAACTGCATCACCCAGATGGGCAACCAAGGGCACGCCACCGAAGGTGCGCGCCTGACCAACGAATGGATCCAGTGCGGCTTGCTCGGCGAAATCCGCGAAGTGCATTGCTGGACCAACCGGCCCATCTGGCCGCAGGGCCTTGTCCGTCCCGCCGCCGAGCCGGTTCCTGCAACCATGAACTGGGACGTTTGGCTTGGGCCGGCGTCGGAGGCTACCTACAGCAAGGAGATCGCACCCTTCAAGTGGCGTGGATTCTGGGACTATGGCGCGGGCGCGCTGGGCGACATGGCGGCGCATATCATCGACCATCCGGTATGGGCCCTGGGCCTTGGCGCACCGCTAAGCGTGGCGATCGAATTCAAGCGCGATAATCCCGCCAGCGCGAAGGACACCTTTCCTGTATCCACCATCGTGACCTATGAATTTGCGGCGCGCGGCGACCAGCCGCCCGTCACGCTGAAATGGTTCGACGGCAAGAACCAGCCGCCGCGGCCGGAGCAAATGGAACAGGAGCGCACGTTGCCCAATGGCGGTGGCGTGATCTACTACGGCAGCAAGCAGGGCATGATGCACTCCAGCCATGGCGGCGTGCCCCGCCTCTTTCCCGAAACAGCCATGCAGGCGGCTGCCCGCAACGGGCTGATCCCGCCGAAAACCATGGAGCGTTCGCCCGGCCATTACGAAGAGTGGATCCAGGCCATCAAGCACAAGGATCCGGCCATGGCGAAGTCCGGCTTCGGCTATGCCGGTCCGCTGACTGAAACCATGCTGCTCGGTTGCGTGGCTGCGCGCGTCGGTTCCGGCACCAAACTGAACTGGGACAGCCTGAACATGAAGACCGACAACGACATCGCCAACCGCTACCTCCACCACGAATACCGCAAGGGCTGGAGCCTGTAGTTGATGCCCGCCAAATAAAAAAGCCCCCTCGGAAGAGGGAGCTTTTTTTCGTCCAGCCTATGGCAAGGACTAGTGGCGACTGCGGCGGGTGCTCGCAAGGCGCTTTTTCTTTTCGCTGGGTTTTTCAAAGTGGCGCTTGGCGCGCATGGTTTTGAGGATGCCTTCCTTGTCCAGCGCCTTTTTCAGGCGGCGGAGGGCGCGATCCACGCTTTCGCCACGGCGTACTTTTACTTCGCAGGTTTCTTGGGCCATTGTTAAATTCACCTCCCCCATTCACTAGGGGTCAAAAACAAGGGCCGAACGGTAGGGGAATTCGCGGAGAAGTCAAACGGAATTTCCGCCCCAAAACCGATGCGTATGCCGGGCGGTGCGCGGGGCCTAGTCGGTTTCGAGTTCGACGGCCCGCAAGGAGGACGAGGCGGGGGTTCCCTTGTAGATCTGGCTCAGGATCAGGGTGCTGATGCCTTGGAGCGCGCCCAAGTGCGGCAGCATTTCGAAGTGCACTTGGGGATGGCGGGTTTTTTCCTCGCGCATCAGCTGGGGGATATCCTTCACCACATGGGTGCCGGCCGCGAGGAAGTAGGGGAATATCTTGATTTCGGTCGCGCCGGCATCGGCCAGATCGGCGATGGCGGAATCCATCTGCGGGCTGGAAATTTCTAGGAATGCACATTCGACGGCGTCGAAGGCGGGGCCGGAATTTTCGCGGATGCGGGCCGCTAGCCGACGGACTTCCTCGTTGGATTCCTCCCTGCGGCTGCCATGGGCGACGATTAACAACGCTTTCATTGGATACTCCTGAAAAACAGACGGTTTTTGCCGCTAGTTGAGATTGCCCATAATAGACACCATGGGCAGAAACATGGCAACCACAATAGTGCCGACCACCAGGGACAGAACCACGATCAGCAGGGGTTCGATCACCGAGCTGAGCGCGGCGACGGTGTTGTCGACCTCGTCTTCGTACATGTCGGCCACCTTGAGCAGCATGGCGGGGAGTTCGCCGGTCTCTTCGCCCACCTCGACCATGCCGACGAAGATCGGTGGAAAGAGGCGGTTGGCGCCGACCGGCGCGGCCATTGGCTCGCCCTCCTTGATGTTGTCGTGGATTTCCTGCACCGCCCGGGCGGCCACTTCGTTGGATAGGGTCTCCTTGACGATCGCAAGGGCCTGCAGGATCGGCACGCCCGACTCCATCAGGGTTCCGAGCGTGCGGGCGAAGCGGGCCAGCATGGACATGCGCGCGAGGTTGCCGAAGAGCGGAACGAAAAGCCGGGCGGTATCGGTGGCCATGCGGCCGGCGGGGAAACGCCGCAAAAGCGCCACCAGCGCCACCAC
>JBGSLE010000314.1:0-2457 GCA_041740875.1 Pontiella sp.
TCGCCCAGCAGGATGCGGCCGGTGCGGCCGGCGTCCTCGGACCATGCCGAAGGATTGACCCACGACAAGCTGCCGCCGGTTTTAATGGGATTGCGCCAACGGCTGGGCGCAAAGAGGGCGACGAAATCGCCCATCGTCGTAAACTGGACACCGACCTCGGCATACTGGCCCTCTTCCGTCGCACGGCCAGACGCGACAAGCTCCGGCCCCCGGGCGCCTTCCGGCCCGCAAACCGAACAGCACCCGGCCATAAAAGCCATTGAGGTTGCGATGGTTGTGAATTTGATCAACTTCATGGTTCCTCCCGGAAAAACCGGCACCCTACACCCGATTTTGGGCAACGCAAAACAAAAGTAAGCCCAATCTCGCAACCTCCGTTTGCCTGCCTGAAGCGCGTGTTGAATTGTATTGACATAATTTAGGTATATGTATACCTGTTAGGAGCTTCCGGAGTGTACGCCACCGAATGAAAGGATCTTTTCATGAGCAAATCCACTCGCAAACATTGCCTAAGCCTTTCGGTGCTGGTGGCCGGGGGTGTGCTGGCGGCAGCACCTATTGCGCTCGCCGAACTTGGATCCCGGGTATCCAACGGACAGTTCGAGGTCATTCTCCCAAGCGCCGCGGCAACGAATGAATTGCGGATGCTGGAATGGTCCGCCAATCTCACCGACTGGGAGCCGGTGGCGCACGACTATGGCTTTGATTGGGGCAACGCCTTCCCGCACGCCCTGCCCATAACGACCGACGGGGCCGAACAGGTTCTCACGGATCCATCCGATGCCGGCCGCCGCTTCTACCGCATGTCAACCATACCGACCAGCGGGATGAACAACACTAACTCCGTCGCCCGCTTCCTGCAACAGGCCACCTTCGGACCGACGCGCGGCATGGTCGCCACCTTTCCCGGCCTGGACGACGCAGCACTCAATGATCCGCCCTACTCCAACTACGAAGCGTGGATAGACGCCCAGATCAACGTCCCGCCCAGTTCCCACCGCGCGTTCTGGCGCGAACGGAGCAATCCGGCCTACACGTACAACGCGGCAAACGCCCACCTCTACGAAGTCGGCCACAACCCGGCGCTCGGCCACCAAATGACCTACTACGACGGGGGTACGGCCTACAAGCCGGACACGGCCGATGCGGTGAACGCGGGCAGGCCCTCCACCGACGTCACCTTCAGCAACGAGGAGACCAAGAAGATCGTCTGGTACCATATGGCGTTGACGGCGGACGACGCGCTGCGGCAGCGGATGGCCTGGGCGCTGAGCCAAATCTTCGTCGTGGGCGAAGAAGGCTCCAACATGGAGACCTATGCCGAACGCTGGCTCGCCTACTACGATATTTTCGTTCGGCACGCCTTCGGCAACTTCCGCGACATTCTAGGGGAAGTCACCTACAGCCCGCACATGGCCCGCTACCTCACCTATGAAAACAACAAAAAAGCCGACCCGGTCTTAGGAACCTATCCCGATGAAAACTATGCGCGCGAAGTGATGCAGCTCTTCACCATCGGACTATGGGAATTGAACCAGGACGGAACCCACGTGCTGGATGCGGACGGCAACCAGATTCCCACCTATGGGAACGAAGACATCACCGAATTCGCCAAGGTGTTCACCGGCCTGCGCAAGCCGGGCAACCGGATCAATATCGAAATCAACTACATCGACCCGGTCATTATCAATGCGGGCGATCACGACTTTTCGGCAAAAACTCTGCTGGATGGGAGCACGCTTGGCCCGTTCTCGGCAAACGCCGCCGGAGTGCGGGCGGACATCGACGGACTGCTCGACCACCTCTTCAACCACGCCAACACCCCGCCCTTCATCGCCCGCAGGCTGATCCAGCGGTTCACGGTTTCCAACCCGTCGCCCCACTACATCCACGACGTGGCCCAGGCCTTCATCGACGGTACCTACAACGGCGTCGGCTCCGGCCAGCGCGGTGATCTGGCCGCCGTCATCAAGGCCATCCTGCTCCATCCCGAAGCGCGCACGCCGGCCTTGGCCTACGACTCCGCGCACGGCTGCTTGCGCGAACCGCTCATCCGCCTAATGAGCGTTGCGCGCGCGTTTGAAATCACCTCGCCGCAAACCTACGGCTTCTTCCCGTTTTATCAACTGAACGAGGTTTTCGCGCAATCGCCGTACGATTATCCCACCGTCTTCAGCTTCTATCTTCCCGACTACCAGCCGATCGGCGACATCCTCGACCGGGGACTTGCCGCCCCCGAATTCCAGATCCACAACGACATCACGGCCCTGAGCCTGCCCAACGCCTTCTGGTGGCTGGTGTTCAATGGCATCATGAAGAGCACGACGGAGGTCGGCATCGGCCAGCGTACGTACAGCCAGGGCGACCTCGACCTCGCTTACGAAACCGCGCTCGCCGGCGATACCGAAGCCCTGCTGGGCCATCTCGACACCATGCTGACGGCCGGCCGCCTGACGG
>JBGSLE010000315.1:0-19641 GCA_041740875.1 Pontiella sp.
GGGAGCCCACACCATTCCGCAAACAGCTACTTATAGCTGGAGCTATGATGATGCCTATCGTCTGCTCAGCGAAAGTATTTCCGCTTCTCCTGCTCCCCTGCACGAAACCCTGTTTGATTGGGATGCCGCAGGAAACCGGAAGAAAGTCCGTAAATACAGCGGAGGCTCACTCGAATCGACGACAACCCACAAACCCGCCTCGAAGCTCAACCAGATGCTAGGCTGGACGTGTGGCGAAACCAACGCATTGTACACCTACGATGCCAACGGAAACCGTGATCGACATTTTGTGAATGTTGGAGGGTCGACGGCCTCGTCGACCGAATACGCCTACGACGAAGATAACCGTTTGCTCGCCGTGATGCTTCGCGACACAGAGCAACCCAAGCTATATACGTTCGCCTACGACTACCGCACCCGCCGAATCAGCCGCGAAACCCCCACCGAGAAAACCGTCCACGTTTTTGACGGCGGTCTCTCGGTTCAGGAATACGATGTTTCAGAGATAGTGTCCCTTTCCGCCGCAACCCTCACCACCGAATCGATACGAGGAGAGGGAATGGGCGGCGGTGTCGGAGGAATGGTTTATTCCGTTCGGAATGGCCAACTTGACGCTTCGCATTCCAATCACCGTGGCGACGTCGTTGCTAAAACAGACAACCAAGGCAACGTTTCATGGTTCGCCCGATATAATGCCTATGGAGCAAGGTTCGACGAATTCGGAGCAACGTATGATCGTCAAAGAGGGAATACGAAAGATGAGGAAGAGCCGTTGGGCTTGTCGTTCCAAGGCATGCGTCCGCTCGACATTGAACATGGCGTGTGGTTAACGCTTGATCCGATTGGATTTGAAGATGGCCCGAATCGCTACCTGTACGTGCACAACAATCCGATCACGAAGTTTGATCCATTGGGATTGCGTGCATATGTGACAGTCGGCAAACCGCATCTTGTTCGGACAGGATTCTTGAAGTTTGAAAAAGTTACTCCCGTTAAGATCGATCTGCCTGTCGTCTTTAAGGACGAGAGTGGAGCTTCTTTGAGCCAGTCACAAATCAAGGATTATGCCAATTCGATTAGCGAGAGGTGGAGCGGAAAATTTGGAAAGTATGATGTGAAGACCGAGGTTCAGATCATTGAAGGAAAGGCTGATGCCAATATCCTCGATGCAAAAAAGGAAGGTTTTAACATCATGACCTTCACTAAAGATGATGGGGGCACCAACCGAGGGACGACAGGGGGAGGATGGGGACTGAAAAATAATTCCCAAGTAAAAGTCAGCAAGGACAATGTCGGAAACCATGAAACGAAGCGCACAACCCAGCATGAAGCCGGGCATATGATGGGCGATGTCGATATTCCCGGAAAAGGGAACATTATGCGATCTGGAAACAAGGTGGGCAAAGGTGAGCAGATAAATTATCATACAGATGTCAATGCTGAAGAGCACAACATCAGAACTATTGTCGGCAATCGAAAAGTAAATTCGGTCAAATGTGATTCGAGCTATACAGGCAAGACCGACTCAAAGAAAAAATAAGATGGAGGTTGCTATGTTGTGGATAGGAAATTTCTATGCATTGTTGATGCTGTTATGCGCTGTGTTATCAGGCGGTTGCGCCTATGACCCAAATCATTCTTGGAAACCAATTGAAAAACAGCTGCGAAAAGGGCTGGAGATTCCTCGAGATATTCACGGAGGACTACCAAACTTTGAGTCAAGTGTTGCGTTCGTCATCGTAAAGGATAATGAGCCAAGATACTATGTGATTGGAAAGAATTACCGGCTTCAGGAGGTTGATCTCCAGACCTTGGAACAAGATATTCCATTTCTGGTTTACCTGGACAGAAAGCAGGGCTGGGAAGTCATTGACTTGGTTGCCTCCTCGGTAGCGCCAAAAAACGATTCCAATTTCTTCGTCGCGTGTGAAGAAGGTGGTGAAAGCTTACTGCTAAGGGTTGAGGTTAGGTCTCCTACAGACTACCCCAACCATGCCCGATTAACGGTGAAGTCCTCCGGAAATCTAGAGCTGGCGTATTCCGGTGCAGTCAAAAGCTTTTCTGGTTTCGAGGATCCTTTGTTGAGTTCTGAAATTACAAAGCAGAAAAACTCAAATGATGGGTTTTCTATGTTTATCTATGCTGAGGATGGGATTTGCGTTAATGATTATTTAATGATGCTGGGTGGAATTCGTTTATACACTGAATGTGAAATTTACGTTGAACGACAAAGGGGAAACGGGCCATCCCGTGAATTGTAGCCCTTTCCTTCCCCCGCGCCCCCATCTCGTGAGTCAGCTTGGCTAAATCCTGTGTTGCCCGAATACGCCGCAGCATACAAGTTACACAGGACAACGGTGGTGGAGGTCTGTTTTCGTGCTTGGAAACCCTCGGATGGCTCGGCGCAAAGCAACCCATTTGGGAAGACGTGCAAGAAGTTCCTATTGTATGCTTTGAATTTCCATCGGGGTGGATATATTCGGCGGTTCACACGTATCTACCATCTAGCACGTTTGGAGTATTGCCGTGGAAAAAGTCGTCATTATCGGAGCCGGCGCCGCCGGATTGACCGCCGCCATCTACACCGCCCGCGCCAACCTAGCCCCGCTCGTCATCGAAGGCATGCAGCCGGGCGGACAGCTGACCACCACGACCGAAGTCGAAAACTTCCCGGGTTTCCCGGAGGGGATCGACGGCACCGCGCTGATGGACAAGCTTAAGGCCCAGGCCGAGCGCTTTGGCGCCAAGTTCCTGCAATACGATGCCGTCGAAAAGGCCGACCTTTCCAGCCGTCCGTTCAAGCTGACGATGATGTCCGGCGAGACGATCGAGGCGAAAACCGT
The DNA here is from genome assembly GCA_041740875.1 of Pontiella sp. Taxonomy (GTDB): domain Bacteria; phylum Verrucomicrobiota; class Kiritimatiellia; order Kiritimatiellales; family Pontiellaceae; genus Pontiella. Next base: position 2,844 of record JBGSLE010000315.1, read on the forward strand.
CATCATAGCCACCGGCGCGACGGCGAAATACCTCGGCATCGAGTCGGAAAAAAAATTCATGGGACGCGGGGTTTCCGCCTGCGCCACCTGCGATGGCGCGTTCTACAAGGGCGTGCCGGTGGTCGTGGTGGGCGGCGGCGACACCGCCTGCGAGGAATCCACCTTCCTCACGCGCTTCGCATCGAAGGTCACCCTCGTCCACCGGCGCGACGAGCTGCGCGCCTCCAAGATCATGGCCGACCGCGCCACCAGCCATCCCAAGATCGAGATGGCTTGGAATTCGGTCGTCGATGAAATTCTCGGCGACGATTCCGGCGTCACGGGCGTGCGGCTTAAAAACCTCAAGACCGGCGAATTGAAGGAGGTTCCGTGCAAGGGCTATTTCTCGGCCATCGGCCACAAGCCGAACACCGACCCCTTCGTGGGCCAGCTGGATATGGACGAGATCGGCTACCTGGTCGCCAACGGCGTCAAGACCAAGCTTCCGGGCGTCTTTGTGGCGGGCGATGTCTCCGACGCGATCTACCGCCAAGCCGTCACCGCGGCCGGCACCGGGTGCGCCGCCGCGCTCGAGGCCGAACGGTTTCTCGAATCCGAGGGGGAATAGGATTGAATGAAGAAGGCAGATTTAAGAATAAAGAATGAAAGGTTTGCGAAGCCTTTTTGGATAAGGCGGCGGAGTCTTTCGCTGGAAATTCTTAATTCTTGAATCTTAATTCTTAATTGGGTGTAAACTAACAACAGGAGAACGGCATGGCAGCAATGATTGATTACGGCATTACCGAAGACCAGATGGAGATCGTCAACCTGATCGAGGATTTCGGCAAGGAACGCATTGTTCCGGTTCGCGCGGAACTCGACGAAAAGGGCATCTTCCCGGCGGATCTGCTCAAGGAGCTGGCGCAGATGGATCTGATGGGTCTCTACATTCCCGAGGAATACGGCGGCTTCGGCGCCAACCAGCTCGGCTTCTGCCTCGCGGTTGAAACCATGTCCAAATATTGCATCGGCGTCTCCGTCTCCTACGCCGCCAACGCGCTCGGCGCCGACCCGATCCTCATCGGCGGCTCCGACGAGCAGAAGGCCAAGTACCTGCCCCCGCTCGCCTCCGGCGAAAAATGGGCCGCCTTCGGCCTCACCGAGCCCAACGCCGGTTCCGACGCGGGCGGCATCGCCACCACCGCCGTCAAGAAGGGCGACAAGTATATCCTCAACGGCACCAAGCAGTGGATCACCTACGGCGGCGAGGCCGACATCTACACCGTCTTTGCCGTCACCAACAAGACCAAGGGCCCCCGCGGCGTCTCCTGCTTCATCGTCGAAAAAGGAACCCCCGGCTTCAGCTTCGGCAAGAAGGAAGACAAGCTCGGCATCCGCGCCTCCGCCACCCGCGAACTGATCTTCGAGGATTGCGAAGTGCCCGCCGAAAACCTGATCGGCCGCGAAGGCATGGGCTTCCTGCTCGCCATGAAGACCTTCGACATCTCGCGCCCCGGTATCGCCGCCCAAGGCGTTGGCCTGGCGCAGGGTGCGCTCGACGAAGCCGTCAAGTATGCCAAGGTTCGCAAGCAGTTCGGCAAGCCGATCATTGCGAACCAAGGCCTGCTCTGGATGCTTGCCGAAATGTCCACCAAGGTCGAAACCGCGCGCGCCATCACCTATGCCGCCTGCCGCACCATCGATTCCGGTGTGAAGGATGTCTCCAAGATTTCCGCCATGTGCAAGTACTACGCGGGCGACGTCGCCATGTCCGTCACCACCGATGCCGTCCAGGTGCTCGGCGGCTACGGCTTCATGCGGGAATATCCGGTCGAGAAGATGATGCGCGATGCCAAGATCCTCCAGATCTACGAAGGCACCAACCAGATCCAGCGCGACATCGTCGGCAACAGCCTCGTCAAGGAGTACGCCTCCCTGTAACCGCTGAAGTCTCCCCGGGCAGGCAGCGATGCCTGCCTTTTTTTTCTCTTTTTTTGCGGAGGAGCAATGAAACCGGTCCTGGCGTGGATTCTCTTGGTCGTCCTGTGTTCTTTTCACGGGGCCGTTGGTGCGGGAACTTCTGTTTCTTCCAAGGATGCCTGTTACAGCGATTACCTGGCGGCCTATACGGAGCGCATGGCCACGGCCAAGGACGATGCGGAGGTCGCCTTCCTGACGGAGCGCTACGATGGCGCCCTGAAGAAAATGCAGTCCCAGCTGGCGGTGACCGGAAAGACGGCCGACGCCAATGCCGTGAAGGAGGAGCGGGCACGCATTCGGAAACTGGATCGGGTGGTTGCTTCCGGCGTATTTGCGAAGGAATCGGCAAAGGGGGCGATAGCGTCCGCTGGAAAAGAGGCGGCGAAGCCTTCCTCGGTTGCGTTTTTCGGGATCGAACAGACCTGTTCCCGGCCGGTCTTCCTTATGATGGCGGGGCCTGCGGCCTCGTTCAATAGGGGAAATCCCGACTTGGGGAAAATGACGGTGCCCGTGGTGCTGAACCGGATGGCCGATGCGATCAACGCCTTGCCTGCGGCGGCCGAATTCAATGCCGCCTTGTTCTGGGCTCCCACCACAACGCCCATGGCTCCGGAAATGTTGGCGGCTTCAGTTGCAAACAAGGCAGCGTTTGCGGAGTGGGCATCCACGGTCAATCCACCAGAATCTTCAATGGCGTATGGTAGCGGTGCATTTTCTTCCAAAGTGGCCAGACTGAAGTGGCCCCAGCGGTTGGCCGCGGAGGTTGGCTCGGGCTGGCCCAAGTGGGTGTACGACTACCAGCCCTCCGAAGCGGTTGCCGCCTGTTGCAAAGCAGAACCCATGCATTTGGCAAAGGCGCTCTGTTTTGCATTCGAGCAAAAAGCGGATGCCGTTTTTGTCTTCACCTCCAATTTTGTGACCCTTTCCTACGATCCCGTCCGCTTGAAGGGCGATCTGGAGGACGTGGCCAAATCGATCTATGGATCGGATCGCAAGAAGTGGCCCGCAGTGAATGTTCTCCTCTTGGATTTATCTGAAGGCAGCAGCACCGCCAAGGAGGCGCTCAAGTCGGTTTTGCATCCGTTCAACCCCTGTATTGAGATGGTTGCAGACGTTGAGAAATTCATGACCGAGGCGGAAAAGGATCGGATGGAGTCGCTCTAAAGGCGGCAAGGGGCCTGGGCAGTTAAACCATCGAAGATACATGCGGTTTGTCTCATGGCTCCGTCTAAAAAAATCAAATGAAAGAAAGGGATTAAAATGAAGCGTACATTTAAATTGCGGGCGGCCACCCTGTTGGCCGGCGCGCTTTCATCATGCTCCATGGCGGCGGCGAACGACGAAATCTACCTGCTCTCGTTCTTCCGTGATAATGGCCAAGCGGGCATTTTCCTGGCGTACAGCGAGGATGGACTCACCTTTAAGCCGTTGAATGGGGATAAACCGGTGATGAAGCCTGCGCCGTGGGAGAAGCAGAATCTGACGCGCGATCCGTCGATTGTCTTTCATGACGGCACCTTTCATGTCACCTGGACGACGAGCTGGAAGGGCGACTGCTTTGCGTATGCCGAATCGAAGGATCTGGTGAGCTGGAGTGATCCGGTGCGGGTGGAGCCTTTTTCGGAAGGGCAGATGCCGGGTAACAGCTGGGCACCAGAAATATGCTGGGATCCGCTGCAGAAGAATTTTCTTATCCTTTGGAGTTCAAAGCTGGATCAAACGGGAAACCGTATTTTCATGACGCGCACGGCGGACGGGAAGACCTTCTCGAAGGCGCAGCCGTTTTTGGATCGTCCTTTTGGCTGTATCGACGCCTTTTTGCTGTGCGAGGAGCAGGCGAATCGCTGGGTGATGATCTATAAAAACGAGGAGGACGAGACGAAGGGCGGGAAAAACCTGCGGGTGGCTACGGCTCCGCTCGATATGTCGACACCGTGGGTTGACCTCGTTGATCAGCCGATTGTCGGGCCGGGGACGGCGGTGGCTGGGGATACGATGACGGAAGGGCCGGTGCTGTTGAAGAAGGACAACGAATATGTTCTCTACTGGGATTCGCCGCTGCGCGGTAAAAAACCGGCAGCAAAGAAGAAAGGGGTAGGGAAGGAGGAGCGGCCAAACGATTCCTACGGAATGGCGAGTTCGAGTGATCTAAAAACATGGACGGATCATACCGCCGAGCTTCGTTTGCCAACCAATGTGCGTCACGGCACCGTCTTCCGCGTGCCGCGTTCGGCGGTGGGCTGGTTGAAGGAGCCGTAACCGCAACAACGATATGTTAGCCGTCTGAAACTATGACTAAAAGGAGTCCCATGAATATAACCCATCTTCAGCGGCTATCCGCTGCAACCATCGCGCTGGTTGGCGCAACAACCCTGTTTGCCGCTGTCGCGGCATCAACCGTTTCGGCAGCTGAAAAGAAGGTTCCATCGATCATCTGGATCTTTCTGGATCAGGTGCCGGCCGATTCTTTTGGCTGCTACGGTCATCCGTTCTGTAAAACTCCAAACTTTGACCGCATTGCGGAGCGCGGCGTACGGTTTAATAACGCCGTCGTGGTCGGTATGCCGTGCGTGCCGTCGCGGGCCAGCTTCAATGCGGGGCTCTATCCGCACCAGACCGGCGTATACCGCAATGCCGACAATATGCGGCCGGAGGACGGAAACCTGCCGCAAATGCTGCGCCGGGGCGGCTTCCAGGAGTGCGTGCTGATCAGCAAGGACCATTTCAGGGCACCGCCCCTCGAGATCGGCTATACGAGCCATGTGAAGGTGCCCGTGACGGACAAGCTGGATGAATCCAAGCCGGTGGTCAGGAACTTCAACAACGCCATCTACTCGGCCCGCAGCGACACCCCTCCTGAGAAGATGTATTCCGGACGGTGTGTTGATGAGGCGATCTCCAACTACGATCGGCTCCGCGCCGCCAAAGCGCCGTTCTACATCTGTGTCAGCATCGATCGCCCCCATCCCGAAACGGTGGTCTCTTCGCCCTTCTATGAAATGTACGATGCAAACGTTCCTCTTCCCGTGAAAAACCTTGAAGAGTTGAAGGACAAACCCGATTCGCTTCGGATCAGTTCGGAACGCATGATGGCGGGGACGTCGGCTGAACATCTGCGGCTCGCCATCGCCAGCCATTATGGCTCGCTCTCGGAGGTCGATTTTAATGTCGGTCGTCTCCTTGACCATATCGGCCCCGCGTGGGAGGCCGGAGAGGTGATCGTCGCGCTCACCGCCGACCATGGCGGATTCCGGGGCCGTTACTGGCGGCTCGAAAAAGGATTCGGCTACCGCGATATCGCCGTGGTGCCTTTCATTATTTCCCAGCCCGGACGCCTTAAGCCCTCGGTGGTTGATGGAATGGTCGAGTCGATCGATTTTCTCCCAACGCTGCTCGATCTCTGCGGATTGCCGGGCGCACCGAAGCTTCCGGGCGTGAGTCTCGTGCCGCTCATGGATGGCCAGGTGAAGGAGGTTAAAACCGCCGCCTTCAACGAGGACGAAAACCGCAAAACGGTGCGCACGCGCGAATGGCATTACTCGGTGTACGACAAAAAAACCTGCCCGGACATTAATCAGGAACTCTATGACCTCATCAAGGATCCAGGGGAGACCAAAAACCTGGCCTATGATCCTGCCTATGCCGCGACCGTAAACCAATGCAAGGCGCTGATTGCGGAGCGGCTGGGCAGTTCGTTCCCGGAACCTACGACGGCGCAGGAGACGAAAAAGGCCAAGAGTCGGAAAAAATAGTCGGAGCACCAGCATCTAATACCAATTTCATATTGATATTGTTCTATTGTGGGATGACCTCCCGGGCACGTGAGCCGAGTTGGAAACGGCATCGCGGCCTCACCCGGGGGCTGGAAAGCCCCCGCTCCGGAGAGGGGACTTTCCAGTCCCTTTTTTCCTGGAAATGGCGCGCTCCCGGCGGGAAGCGCACACCACAAACCAGCGGCCCTCCAACCAACGGTGTGGCGCGGGCTTCCTGAAAGGAGCCCGCATCCCCGACACCGCTGCTGTTCGCCTTATATCATCTTCGAGTTTGGATCAGGTTTTCAGGCAGGATGCCTGCGATTCGTACCGCCGCCATCTTGGCGGCCTTGTCTCAAAACCAAGCTGAAAATGATATAAAACCCCATGGAAAAGGGCTGTGTTTGTTGCCTGGCAATGGTGGGAAAAAGGGCTCGACCCAGAAAATCTTTTGCTTGGCGTGCATCTGCGCCTGCTTGGCGCGCAAGACGGCTCTGTAGCCTACTTTTCCCGGATCGAAAAGCCGAGGATCAGGGGCAGGTGGTCGGAGCCGATGGATTTGCCGACCGCGCGGGTGTGGATCGCGATTTCGGGCGCGTGCAGGGCGTGGTCGAGCGGGATGCGCAGGAGGGGGTTGCCTGCGGGCCAGGTGGGCTGGAAGCCGAAACCATCCATGCTGTTCTTCAAGCCCGATTCGGCGAGCAGGTCGCGGAAATGGGGCGACCAGGGCGAGGTGTTCAAATCGCCGACCAGCAGCACGGGATGTTTCTGGCTGCGGGCGTATTTGGATAGTTCCTTGAGCTGGTGGTCGCGCTGGCGGGCATATTCCGCGCCGATCGGCGGCAGCGGATGGGTGCCGATGAAGGAGATTTCCCCGTGCGGCAGATAGATGTCCGCAAGGATCGACGGTACGCCGGCGGAGCCGATCTCAACGACCTGCCCGTTTTTAAGGGGATGCTTGCTGAGCAGGAGGATGCCGAAGCAATCCTCCCGTGGCTCGGCGATGCGGTAGGGGAAATCGTTGTTCAGCGGTTCGAGTTCGCGCAGCCATTTGGGCGTCACCTCTTCGAGCAGCAGCAGGTCGGGATCGGCGGCCTTGACTGCGGCGAGCACCGCTTGCGTATGGCCGTTGGAGGCGTTCAGGTTCATCAGCATCGCACGAACGGGCTTTGCTTCCGAAACCGCCGGCTGGCCGAAATAGAAGGGGAGTACGAAGGCATAGTTGAGGCCGGCCAGCAGCGCCAGCGCGACCGCCTGCTTGTTCCTCCGCTGCCAGAGCGCGAGGCCGATGAGCACCAGTCCCATCTGCATGTATTGCACCCGGAAGTGCGAAAACAGATCGAAGATCCACCAAAACCGGCCAAGGAAGCCGAACAGCGTAGCGGCCAAAACGCCGAGCGCAAAAATGTCCAGATAGCCATCGAGCCGCGTCCGCTCCGACATATTCTTTTTCTGTTGCTTCTTCCTCATGCTACGTCTGCTTTTACCACGAAGATTGGAAGTACACGAAGAATTGGATTCTAAAAACCTTCGCGCTCTTCGTGTCTTCGTGGTGTTTCTATACGTCGATCACGAGGCCACACCACTGGCCGTCGCCGTCGCGGGCGATTTCGCGGCAGCCGAGTTGGACGAAGGTGTCGGCGACGGCGTCGGCCTCGATTTCACGGATGCCGCTGAGGATCATGCGCTTTTTTGTGGCGCGCTTGATCAGCGGCGCGGCTTCGAGCAATACCGAGGTGAGGATGTTGGCGCAGACGATGTCGGCGGGCGCGGAATACCAGCCGGGCGCGAGCACGTCGGCCTGGAAAAAACCGATCTTTCCGGAGACGCCGTTGCGCGCGGCGTTTTCGGCGCATTGGACGATGCAGACGGGGTCGTAGTCGAACGCGGCGACGGCGGGGATGCCGAGCTTGACGGCCGCGATCGCGAGGATGCCGCTGCCGGTGCCGGCATCGATCATCGACTGCGGCTGGAAGGCGCAAACGGCCTCTTCGATTGCTTCGAGGCAAAAGCGGGTGGTGAAGTGTCCGCCGGTGCCGAAGCTCAGGCCGGGGTTGATGAGAATGTTGATCCTTTCATCGTCGGGTATTTTTTCCCATTCGGGGACGATCCGCAGGTTTTGGCCGAGTTCGGTAATCTTGAAGTGGTGGCGCCAGAAGGTGGTCCAATCCTGTTCGAGGAATTCCTTCGCTTCGGACGCCCGGACGGGCAACGACGGTGGCAGCGCCTTTTGGGCGATCTGCGCTTCGAGCAGGGAGTCAAAGTAGATTTCGATCATTGACTGTTCGGCCAAATACCCGGTGTTTTCGACCGGCTCCTGGCCGAGCGCGTCGCGCACCCAGTCGCATACGGCTTCGGCGTCGTCGGCGGCCACCACGAGGTTCAACTGCCCGCCGCTGTTTTTGTTTTCCTGTTTCATGGCCGACGTTCTAAACGAGGCCGCGAGCCCCGTCGATATCAATTCCGCGCGCTGCGGCGCGGTTCCAATCACAGCCGGACAACAGTGTCCGGCTTCAAACCCCGGATAGCCCGTATTCGGCGATGAGGACGCTGATTTTGGTGCGGGCTTGGTCTTCCGTGTCGCCCATGTCTTCCAGCAATCCGGCATAGTTGCTCACCGCAGCACTCAAATTCGGATGCGGATGGCCGGTGGCGGCGGTGAATTTGAGGAAGATCTCCAAATGCCGGCGCATGAGCGGCTCGGCCTCGGCAAGGCGGTGGATGGCTTGCAGCAATTTGGCGAGGTTGTTGAGGTCTGTGGCGACATTTGGATGATCCGGGCCGAAGGCGGTTTCGTCGATGGCCAGTGCGCGGCGCATCAGCGGCTCGGCCTCGTCAAGGCGGTTGGTGGCTTGCAACAAATGGGCGAGGTTGTTGAGGCGGATGGCGACCGTGGGATGATCCGGGCCGAAGGCGGTTTTGTCGATGGCCAGTGCGCGGCGCATCAGCGGCTCGGCCTCGTCAAGGCGGTTTGTGGCTTGCAACAAATGGGCGAGGTTGTTGAAGCGGATGGCGACCGTGGGATGATCCGGGCCGAAGGAGGCTTCGTCGATGGCCAGCGCGCGGCGCATCAGCGGCTCGGCCTCGGCATGGCGGTTGGTGGCTTGCAACAAATGGGCGAGGTTGTTGAGGCGGATGGCGACATTGGGATGTTCCGGGCCGAAGGAGGCTTCGTCGATGGCCAGCGCGCGGCGCATCAGCGGCTCGGCCTCGGCATGGCGGTAGGTGGCTTGCAACAAATGGGCGAGGTTGCTGAGGCGGATGGCGACATTGGGATGTTCCGGGCCGAAAGAGGCCTCGTCGATGGCCAGCGCGCGGCGTATCAGCGGCTCGGCATCGGCAAAGCGGTTGGTGTGTTGCAGCAATACCGCGAGGTTGTTGAGGGCTATGGCGACCTCGGGATGATCCGGGCCGAAGGAGGCCTCGTCGATGGCCAGAGCGCGTCGCATGAGCGGCTCGGCCTCGGCAAGGCGGTTGGTGGCTTGCAACAATTGGGCATGATCGTTGAGTGCCCACGAGACGAGGAAATCATCCTTGAGCTCTTCGGCTTCCTTGAGGGCGGTGGCGCTTTGCGGCTCCGCTTCGCTCCACCGGGCAAGCTGGTACAATGCCTGGGCGAGGCGCAAACGGGTTTCTACCCGCTCGGGTGAGAGCGGGACGGCATCGATGTGATCGCGGAGGAATTGGATTTTCAGCTTGGACCAGCCGCGGTAGTCGAGGCCTTCTCCCATTTCGCGCAGGCGGGCAGCGAAGGCTTCCAGGTTTCCCTCCCGCCGGCTTTGCCAGCAGTCGATCAGGGCCGCGATTTCATCGAGAGGGTTGTCGAGGAAATCATCGGTATGGTCGCTGAGCCAGCGGCCGGTCGAATCAAGGGGTAGTTGGCGTAGCTCGTCTTTGAGAAGAAGCGAGCCGGTTTCATCGCCAGCCCGGTAGAGGGTTGGAATGAGTTTGATTTTTTCAGTGGCCTGTTCGTGGGATTCGCCAACGGTGGAGAGGTAGCTGAGGGATTCGGCGGCATCGGGGTTGAACTCGCCAGCGTTGAGGCGACGCCAATACTCCTCGCGCTTTTTGCGGCGTTCTTCGTCCTGTTGGTAGAAGGCGGCGAAAAAATCGCTGAGAAAGGGAATACGGCGGGCGGAGGCGCGGTTGAGGTTCATGGCCAGCCAGAGGTCGAAAAAGCCCTCCCGGATCGTGTAGATGGTTGAGCGTTTGTCGTCGGGATTCGGCGAGGCGACGAGGTAGAGCGCCTTGGTGAGGCGGGCCAGCAGGGAGGAGACTTGAGGCTGGCTCATACGCATGAGTTTGGCGATGTGGGCCGGGGTCTTGCGCGGGGCCGGGTTGCCGGATGTTTCGCGGATGTTGGCGATGGTTTCCAGCACGGCGCGTTCCTGCGGCGCTAGATCCCTCATGCGGTCTTGATAGAACGGCGTGATGCGATCTTGCAACAGGAGGAACTGATCTCTCACCGCCGTGACGGACTCGGTGCAGATCAGCTCGTAGAGCATTACGGTTAGGCGCGGGCTGCCTCCAGTCATGGCATGAATGGCCAGCAAGCGTGGGCGAAGTTCGTCGAAACGCTCCAATAAATCGTTGCGCTGATCCCATTCTAGGTTGCGGCGGATCAGCTCAATGGTCTCTTCGGGGCCGAGCGCATCAAGCAGTTGGGTATCAAAAAAGTCATAAAACGGGGCGTTCGGCTTGGTGTGTGCGCCGAAGTGGACGGGGGCGGTGGCGATGAGGAGGCAGCCGTTGTCGCCCATGAGGAAACCGCGCAAGGCCTGGACGGCATGAGGCTTTTTCATCTGCTCTTCCATGATCTGGTGGAGGTTTTCCACCATGAGCACAAAGACACACTTGGTTTCGCGGTATTGGGTTCGGAGAGCTTTTTCAAGCGCATCGCAGATGATGTCATCGTTTTCCTCGGTGGCGAGGCGATCATAGAGTTCAGCCCAGGGTGCGCCCTCGCAGCGGAGGATTTCGCAGATGGCCAACAAAAAGTCGGCATAGGAGCAGACGCGGTTGGCTTCCTCGGGGAAACGCACGACCTGATAGCCTGCGGCGAGGTCGGGATCGCGGCGGATTTCGTCCTCGATGAGCGAGAGGAAGTGCGTCTTGCCGCTACCGCGCGGGGCGATGAAAAGCTGGTGGTGCTTGGGCTTTTTCCCGAGGTTGCTGCGCAGGGTTTCGATGGTATCGCGCAACATATCGGTGCGGCCAACGGTGATGTGGCGGCGGTGCTCCGGACTGGTGAGCCAGGAGCGATAGATGCCGAGTTGAGAGCGCGGCCCGGCATTAGGAAGCTGTTCGGTGGCTCGATTATTGATGGGATCAGGCATAATATTTTTTCCACCATTGTTTAAGAAGACCGCTGGCGAAGTCGAAGACTCCGCGGGTGATTTCGGCCACATAGAAGTCGTTTTCGAGGTCGCGCAGGAGTTGGTTGAAGAGCTGCTTGCGGGTGTCGGAGTTGGCGGGCTCTCCCTGCTCGTGAAGGACGCGCTCGAAGTCGGCAAGTAGGGTGGAGCGACTGAGTCCAGCTGGGCTGTTGCTCAGCTTGTCCAAAATCGAATAGGCAGCGGCGCGTTTGGGCTGCTGATAATAGCGGTCGATTCGGGAGTAAAAATGCTGGAGCTTGTCCCGGGCGCCACTGGAGACGATCAATTCGTCAAACGCGGCAGTCACATCACGCGCGGTGAGTTTTTTCCCGCCGCGTTGCCACATGCGATAGAGATCCTGAGTGACCATCTGGAGAAAGACTGGCACGGGGCGTCCGAGATTGGCGGCGACGCTGGCCGGAACTCTTTCAGAGAACTCCACTCCACGGGCTGTGAGCATGTCGCGGACGAACTGCTTCACCTCGGCTGTTGTCAGGACAGGCAGCGGCACATCATGAAGATCGTTGATTTGATCCAGACAACCCATCGAGTCGAGCGTGCTGGAGAGGTTTACCGATCCACAGATGAGCCAGTGCACGAGATCCTGCTTGGGATTCGGCTTTAGGCGGTGCCCGCGAAACCACGCAAGGAAGGGGCGTACTAGTTCCGGATGATCTCTGCGCATGTTGAGAATCATGTCTGGAAACTCGTCCACCAGCATCAGGAGGCAGCTATCGTGTTTGCGCACCTCGTTGAAGAATTCGTCGCCATAGGCTTTCCAGTTGCTCCGCCATTCCGGATCCTGTTGCCGAAGGGTAATCTTGAAGCCTTTTATGTCCACTTCGCCAATTGCACTCAAGGCCTTGCCGATGAGGTTTCCGCCTTTCTGGAACAGTTTGCCGAACAGTTTTGTATGTTTTTCGTGAAAAAGATCCAGCATTAGGACGATAAAATCGGCCGGATGGTTGATGTCCTGAACGAAAACAGGAATCGGCACGAAATCGTTCTGCGGACGAGCCGCTAGATGGTCGAGCACGCTGGTCTTGCCCGTTCGGCGGGGTGCGGATAGTACTACATGCTGGGTGCGCAATTGCTCCCAAACATCTGCAATAAAGGCATCTCTGAATTTCAAATCCTCAGGGGCCAATGGGGCTCCGGTATAAAAATCAGTAGGTTGGTTTGTTTTCATGGCCGCCTCAATAATATAAAACCAATTAGTTGTAAAACAGAAACGTTTGTTAATTTAGCGGAAGGCGGAATGGTTGCAAGTCAAATTTGTTGTATTTTAAATTCGGCCTCAAAACCTTTTTCAGCAAGTGGCGGAACTTCAACAGCTCGGCTGTTTCCAAGGCAAATATAGCCTGCGAGGACTTCGGTCATCCCGTCGAAGACCATCATATTGGCATCAGGAAAATGGTTGATCTAGGGTCGGGGTGCCAACGGGAGATCACTTGATCAATCACCTGGCCCATGCGTGGCCGACGAGTAACGCTTCGCCATGAGCTATTGGCCGAATTTTCCCATTTCACCGGGCATCTATTTTTCCCGTTGTTTTTGCCGTTGCTTGGCGGCCTCGACCATTTCGAGGGTTGCGTTCCAGTGGGTGGCCAGCAGTCGTTTGAATTCTTCGACCGAGTTGTGTGGCGGGACGAATGGCGCGGCGCGTTTTATCGTTCCAATACTGCTCTGGTATTCCCACAGCAACCCGATGTAGGTGGCGCGTCCGGCCACGTCGATCACGATGGGCGGGTAGCCGTACCGCAGCACGGGAAGGTTGGCCAGCAGGCGGGCCATGCGCCCGTTGCCGTCGAAGAACGGGTGGATGCGGACGAAGGAGAGATGCGCCCACGCATAGGTTTCAATGGCGAGCGCCTTGGTGCTGGCCAGATCCAGCTTCTGGTTGAAGTCCACCAGCCAGCGCCCCATCAAATGCGGGGTGTCGGACGGCGAGGCATATTCCATGTAGACGGGCTTCCCATCCTGCAGGCCGGTGGTTCCGTTTTCCTCCCGTTTCCAGTGGCCGATGGGGCGGAAATAATCGATGGCGGACTTGTCCATCACCGCCTTGTGCAGATCGAACAGGTCGGTTTCGGTGATCGCATCGCGCTGGGCCATGGCGTTGATCAGGTCGATGGCGTGGGCATGGCCGTAGACTTCCCGATGGTCCTGCAGCGGTTTTCCGCTGATGGTCAGCCCATGTTCGAGCACCATGAGCGTTTCGCCCAGCGTCAGGGTGTTGCCTTCGATGGCGGTGGAGTCGTGCGTCCAGACCGCCGCGACCTGGGTCAGCAGGGATTCGCGGATGTCGCGTGGGAATCCATCGAAAAAGAGTTTCCGGGCGGTCGGTTTTTGGCGGCGCGTTTTGGCGAACGAAAAGACGGCGTTATGCGTGAGGCCAAGCTCGTGCCTCCGGTTCATCTCGTCGGCAATTTTGCGGTAGCTCATGCCCGCATCGAGCAGCGCGAACACCTCGTTCTCATACGGCGCCAATTTGGACTGGAAGGGTTTTCCCGGCATAGTGTAACGACAACCTCGCTGTTCGAGCTAAATGTAACGACAAAATGGCCCTAAACAAGCAAATAAGTCGTTACAAAATGCGGTTGTGTCGCGACTGACGGGACAGGCCAGGTGCCTGCGGTACGGTCGTATCGCCGCCATCCTGCCGGCCTTGTTCGAGTTCGTGTTTTTTGAGAAAGCCGGGAACATCGGGGCGGTTGCCGCGCTGGTAGTCGCGCCAGAGGGCTTCGCCGGCGGTTTTTTCGCCGACCCCTTTTTTCCGGGCGAGGAATTCTAGCAGCAACCGGGCGAGGCGGACCATGTGCAGGTTTCCGGTGGTGCCGGTGGTGGTGTAGAGCCAGTCGCTGAACTCCATGAAGGCGGCGAAGGGCGAGGGGGCGTCCTGCCAAAGGAGCGGCGCGGCGTGGATGAATTGGCCATTGTTGACGACGAGGTTCCAGTAGCGCGTGAAGCGCTGGATGCGCTGCATTTCTTCGAAGGAAATCAGGCTGGTTTGCAGGATTTCGTACGGGGCGTGCGGACTGTAGACCATCGCCCACTCGTGCGCGTGGCGATCGATCGGCGCGCCGCGCAGCCGCTTGAGAATACCAAGCTGGATCTCCTGCGGCTGGAGCGCCAGCAGGCGGTCGAACCCGGCGGCGAAACTCTCCATATCCTCTCCCGGCAACCCGGCGATCAGGTCGGCGTGGATGTGTACGCCGGTTTCGGTGCGCAGGCGGCGCAGGTTGGTTTCGATCTTGGCGATGTCGAGCGGGCGCTGGACGCGGTGCGCCACCGCTTCGTTGAAGGTTTGGATGCCGATTTCAAACTGGAGCATGCCGGGCGGGCATTTTTTGACGGCGTCCATCAGTTCCTCCGGCAACTGGCTGGGGATGACCTCGAAGTGGAGCATCATGCCGGGAACGTGGCGTTCGCGGAAAAAGTCGAGGATGCGCAGGGCGCGGGCGATATCGAGATTGAAGGTGCGGTCGGTGAATTTGAAGGCGCGCGCGCCGCGGTCGAGCAGGCGCTGGAAGGCGGCGAAAAGCGCCGGCTCGGGGAAAAAGCGTACGCAGGGATCGAGCGACGACATGCAGTATTCGCAACGGAACGGGCAGCCGCGCGAGGCCTCGACATAGATTGCGCGGTGGGCGATGTCCTCGTCGGTGTAGAGGTCGTACGGCAATTCTATGGCGGACACGTCCACCGACTCGGCTTGCGTGGTTTTAACACGAAGGCTCGAAGGGGCACTAAGCTCACTCGTCCTCTCTATTACATCCTTCGTGTCCTTTGCACCTTTGTGTTTCAATATCTCCCTGCACAGCTTCGGGAATTCGGTTTCGCCCTCGCCGCAGACGACGTGGTCGGCGTAGCGGAAAATCTCCTGGTGTTCGGTTTCGTGGGAGATTTCCGGGCCGCCGAGGACGAGCGCGATGTCCGGACAGAGGGCCTTGAGCAGGGCGGCGACCTGGGTGGCGAGGTCGATGTTCCAGATGTAGCAGCCGATGCCGACGATGGCGGGATTGAGGGCCAGTATTTTTTCGGCGGCGATGCGCGGCGGGGTTTGCAGGTCGAACTCCAGCAAGCGGCTGCGTTCCCGCAGTTCGCCCAGGTTGGCGAGCAGGTAGCGCGCGCCAAAGGCGGGGTGGGCGTAGCGCGCGTTGAACGCGGCCAGGACAATGTCGGTTGGTTGGGAGGACGGCATGGCGGCAGGATATAGCGCGATGCGGGCGCAGGCTCAATTTCATTTGACATCCCATGCCGTCTCCCCGAAAACCTTGCGCCTATGAGTTTGCCCATCTGCACCTATGGAAACCCGATCCTCCGGAAAAAGGCCGTCGAAGTGACCACCTTCGGCGAGGAGATCCGCGCCTTGGCGAAGGAGATGTTCGAAACGATGTACAAGGAGCGCGGCCTCGGCCTCGCCGCCGAGCAGGTCGCCCGCACCGAACGCATCTTCGTGGTCGATATTCCGCCGGATAGCGATATGGGCGACGACGGCCAGCGCGAAAACCCGGAGATCCCGATGCCGCTGGTCTTCATCAACCCGAGGATTACCGCCCATTCGGACG
This sequence comes from Pontiella sp., assembly GCA_041740875.1. Taxonomy (GTDB): domain Bacteria; phylum Verrucomicrobiota; class Kiritimatiellia; order Kiritimatiellales; family Pontiellaceae; genus Pontiella. The sequence continues at coordinate 18,498 of JBGSLE010000315.1, forward strand.
ATATCCAGTGCGGTCCGGAGGGGTGCCTGAGCTTTCCCGACATCTTCACCAATGTGGACCGCTGGTACGAGGTCGACGCCGAATACACCGATCTCGACGGGGTTCCGCGCATCATCCACGCCAAGGGGTTGCTGGCGCGCGCCATCCAGCACGAACTCGACCACCTCGACGGCATCTTGCTCGTCGATCGCATGTCGCCGGTCAAAAGGGTCGCTCTCTCCGGCAAGCTGAAGCGGCTGGTCAAGGAGACCAAGCAGGCGTTGTGACCTTCAACCAAGGAAGCGGCCCCATGATCGCGTTGAACAAAACCATACGGCTGTTCCTCGACGGCATCGGCCGGCGGGAGGAGTACGAGTTCTATCTCGACAAGTTCCAGTCGGAGCATTCCGCCTGCTTCGCCCTGCTCTGCCCCGATCCCGGCAGCATCGAGGCGGGCACCGAGGTGCTGGCGTTCGACCTCCATTTCTTGTTGCGGCTCGAACTCGTTCCCGCTATCCTGCTGTGCGGCCCGGAGGCGTCGAAAATGCGCGACGCCTTGGCGCACGAACCCATCTTCGCCTTCACGGAATCCGGCGACGTGCCGGCCTTCATCCAGCATTGCCGCCAGCAGGAAAAAGTGCCGGTGCTGGTTTATTCCGACCTGCCGCTGGAAACCGCGCTGATGCAGCTCGTTCCCGCCGTCGCCAAGCGCGTCCACTTCATCCGCGCGGCGGGGGGGCTCAAAAGCGCCACGGGCGAACAGCTGCCCTACGTCTATACCCACAAGGAAAATTTCCAGCCGCTGGAGCCGCTCGAATCCGACCTCCCGGCGCTGGCGAAAAAACTGCTCGACGAACGGCCCGGCGCCCACTTGTCGGTGACGTCGCCGATCAACCTTTTGCAGGAAATCTTCACGGTCAAGGGGGCGGGCACCCTCTTCCGCAAGGGGAGCGAAATCCTCCGCTTCCAAGGGATGGAGGGCATCGACCGCCTGCGCCTCGTCGGCTTGCTGGAGGCCAGTTTCGGGAAAAAGCTGAAGGACGAGGCCTTTCTTGGAAACCTTTCGCACTGCTACGTGGAAAAGGACTACCGCGGCGCGGTGCTGCTCGAAGACCACCCGGCCGGGTTCTACCTCTCCAAGTTCGCCGTCGGCCGCGAGGCAGAT
>JBGSLE010000316.1:0-2101 GCA_041740875.1 Pontiella sp.
ATCGACACCCGCCGCCTCTCGCCGCTTTGCGACACCGTGCTTGCGGCGGCGGGCCTGGCCCGGCCCGCCTGCTTCCCCAACATCGGGGAAAACATCTTCAGCCACGGGTCGGGCATCCATGTCCACGCGGTGCTCAACCACCGCGCCGCCTACGAGCCCTTTTCGGCGGAGGAGATTGGCCGCAGCGACTCCACCCGCGTGGTGCTGGGCCTCCACTCCGGGGAGGCGGCGTTGCGCCATGCCTTGCGACAGCTATCGATCAACCCCGGCCCCGAACCGCTCGGCTGGCTCCTTTCCCGCATCAAAAAACACGCCCTGGCCACCAAGCAACCGGTTGGCGCGCGGCAATTGAGGAATTTCTACTATGAATGAGGCCGCCCATCCCGCCTGCCCGCACTGCGGCTCGCGACAACTTGCGACGCACCTAAGCAGCCGCAAGGTGTTCATCGATCCCCAAGGCGAACGCATTCCGCTGCTCACCGTCCATTTTTCGCTCGGCAGCCCCATCATCGAGGAATCCTCCACCACGTTCACCTGTGCTTGCTCATGGGCCGGAAAGGAGGACGAGCTGGTGCGGGGCGGGTAGATCGACAGTATGGTATGGATCATGCATTATATCGACATACCTGTTTTTTATATGATGTTTAATACAGATATGTATTTTAAAATGTAAAAGCGATGTACACCCGATGCCAAATTGTAAGTTTGACGACCCCAAGCTGTGCGATGCCCGCCACATCAACGAACTCGAAACGCTGGCCGAAATCGCCCGCACCCTCTCGCGCAAATCGCGGCAGGAAGAGGTTCTTCTCGAAATAATCGATGTGCTGGAGCGCAGCCACGGCGTCCAGCGCGGAACCGTCATGCTGCTGACGGTCGATGGCAGCGAGCTGCGCGTCGAGGCGGTCAAGGATCAAAAGGTGCAGCAGGCCGAAGGCGCCGCCTACCGGCGCGGCGAAGGCATTACCGGGCAGGTGCTCGAAACAGGCCAGCCGCGCATCGTTCCGCTCGTCGCCGCGGAGCCCCGGTTCAAGGGGCGGCTCCACCAGCGCAATGGCGAGCCGCTGAGCTTCATCTGCGTGCCGATCACCGCCGAAACCGAAACCGTCGGCACCCTTTCGTTCGACTGCGCAGCCACAGGCATGCCCGCGCTGCAGGAGCTGCTGCGCTTCCTTTCGATCGTCGCCACCATGATCGCCAACGACGTCAGCGCCCGCCGGGCGGCGCGCATGGAGCGCCAGGCGCTGGAATCGGAAAACCTGCGGTTGCGCGAAGCGATGATGGCGCGGTTCCAGCCCGAAAACATGATCGGTAATTCGCACCTGATCCACGAGGTCTACACCCGCATCCACCAGGTGGCCGCCTCCACCACCACCGTCCTCATCCGCGGGGAATCCGGCACCGGCAAGGAGCTGGTCGCCTCGGCCATCCACTACAGCAGCGCCCGCGCAAAAAAACCGTTCGTCAAGGTCAACTGCGCCGCGCTGAACGAAAACCTGCTCGAAAGCGAACTCTTTGGCCACGAGAAGGGCGCCTTCACCGGCGCGTTGCAGACCCGCATCGGCCGCGTCCAGGAGGCCGAAGGCGGCACCCTGTTCCTTGACGAAATCGGCGACTTTTCCCCCACCACGCAGGTCAAGCTGCTGCGGGTGCTGCAGGAACGGACCTACGAGCGCGTCGGCAGCAACGAACAACGCAAGGCCGACGTGCGGATCATCGCCGCCACCAACGCCGACCTCGAAGCGGCCATCCTCGCGAACCGCTTCCGGCAAGACCTCTTCTACCGCATCAACGTCTTCCCCATCCACCTGCCGCCCCTGCGCGCGCGGCGCGACGACGTGCTGCTGCTGGCCAACTTTTTCATCCGGAAATATTCCACCCAGATGGGCGTCGAAATCCGGCGCATCAGCACCCCGGCCATCAACATGCTCATGGCCTACCACTGGCCCGGCAACGTCCGCGAACTGGAAAACACCATCGAATATGCCGTGCTCATGGGCTGCAAGGAGGGCGTCATCCACGGGCACGACCTGCCGCCCACGCTGCAAACGCCCGTCGCCATCGCCGCCACCGGCAGCTCGCAGCACACGCTGAAGGCGCG
>JBGSLE010000317.1:0-19972 GCA_041740875.1 Pontiella sp.
GCGACGCCGGTTTTTCGGTGGAGGAGGTCGCGGTGCGCGCGCGGGGCACGAAGGGCCGGCGGCATACGATTTGGCTGGCCGAGAAAAAGCAGACGGCCTCTTGTAATTTCCATCCGCAGGAAACATGATGCGCCGCTGAATTGGAACCCGTTATGAAAAAGCAATCGTTCACTGTAAAGTACCGGCACGACAAGGTGCGCCTTTTTACCGTCATCTCCGAGGAGCTTGGCATTTCGAAGAAACAGGCGCAGGCCGCCATGGATGCCAAGCAGGTCCTCGTCAACGGCAAGCGGGTCTGGATCCGCAAGCACGAGGCGAAGGAGGGCGACCACGTCGACATCCTGCTGGACCTCCAGCCGGAGACGGTTTCCAAGCGGATCGCGCTGCTCTGGCAGGACGACGACTACCTCATCGTCAACAAGCCGCCCTTTGTGCTGACCAACGCATCGGACGAAAGCGTCGAAGCCCTGTTGCGCAAGCAGGAGAAAAACCCGGAAATCTGCGCTGTCCACCGGCTTGATAAAGAGACCTCCGGCTGCGTCATCTTCGCCAAGAGCGCCAAGGCGAAGGCCCTGATGATCCCGCTCTTCCAGGGGCGCGACATCATGAAGATCTACCGGGCCGTCACGATCGGCCATTTCCCCAAAAACTGGAGCGAGATCCGCACCGATATCGAGGGCTACATGTCGACGACGCTGGTGAAGATCCTCGACGCCAACAAGCAGGCGAGCTACCTGGAGCTGCGCATCGAAACCGGCCGCACCCACCAGATCCGCCGCCACCTCGCCGACAAGCGCTATCCGGTATTGGGCGACAAGAAATACGCGGGAACCGGTAGCGATCTTTCGCTGGAGCAGCCCCGGCAGATGCTGCACGCCTACCGCCTCGTCTTCCCCCACCCCGCCACCGGGAAAACCATCCGCGCCACCGCGCCACTGCCCGGCGATTTCAAAAAATGCCTCGGCCAGCTCAAGCTGCGCTGAGCAAACCCGGTTTTTCTACGACTGCCGGATCTCCTCGGAAATGCGCATGGAGCAGTAGCGCTCGCCGCACATGGAGCAATAGTGCTGATCGACCTGGTCGCGCTCTTCCGGCGGCAGCGAAGCGCGGCGGTATTCGCGGGCGCGCTGGGGATCGAACGACAGGTTGTACTGGTCTTCCCACCGAAATTCGCCGCGCGCCTTGCGCATTGCTTCGTCGCGGTCCATCGCGCCGGGCACGCGCTTGGCGAGGTCGGCCGCGTGGGCGGCGATCTTGTGGACGATGACGCCCTCCTTCACATCCTCGCGGTTGGGCAGGCCGAGGTGCTCCTTGGGGGTCACGTAACAGAGCATCGCCGTGCCGTACCAGCCGATCACCGCGCCGCCGATGGCGGAGTTGATGTGGTCGTAGCCGGCGGCGCAGTCGGTGACGAGCGGGCCGAGGGTGTAGAACGGCGCCTCGAAGCAGTCGCGCAACTGCAGGTCCATGTTTTCCTTGATCATGTCCAGCGGCACGTGGCCGGGACCTTCGATCATGACCTGGCAATCCATTTCCCAGGCCATCTTCGCCAATTGGCCGAGGGTCTTGAGTTCGGAAAGCTGCGCCTCGTCGTTGGCGTCGGCGATGCAGCCGGGGCGCAGGCCATCGCCGAGCGAAAAGGTGATGTCGTAGGCGCGCATGATTTCGCAAATTTCGCGGAAGTGGGTGTAGAGGAAATTTTCCTGGCCGGTGTCGATCATCCACTTGGCCATGATCGATCCGCCGCGGCTGACGATGCCGAGCTTACGTTTTTTCGCGGCGGGGATCTCCTTGCGCAGGACGCCGGCGTGGATGGTGAAATAGTCGATGCCCTGCTCCGCCTGCTCGATGAGCGTGTCGCGGTAGAGTTCCCAGCCGAGGCCGTCGGGGTTGTCGTCGATCTTCTTCAAGGCCTGGTAGAGCGGGACGGTGCCGATCGGCGTCGGGGAGTTGCGGACGATCCACTCGCGGGTGTCGTGGATGTCGGCCCCGGTGGAGAGGTCCATGACGGTATCGGCGCCCCACAGGATCGACCACTGCATTTTTTCGACCTCCTCCTCGATGGACGAACCCAGCGCGGAGTTGCCGATATTGGCGTTGATCTTGGTGCGGAACTTCCGGCCGATCACCATCGGCTCGGCTTCGGGATGGTTGATATTGAGGGGGATGACCGCGCGGCCCGCCGCCACTTCGTCGCGGACAAATTCCGGGCTGACCCGTTCGCGGATGGCGACGAATTCCATCTCAGGGGTAACGATGCCGCGGCGGGCGTAGGCCATCTGCGTGACGGCGTGGCCGGTTTTGGCGCGCAGCGGCTTGCGGTGTAGTCCGTGGAATGCCTTGCCGGGATTGGAAAGGATCTGGACGCCGGAAAGATGTTCTTCGGTATCGCCACGTTCGGCGATCCACGCGCTGCGGATGGCGGGCAGGCCTTGCTTGAGGTCGGGCTCGAAGGCGCTGTCGGTATAGGGCCCGCTCACGTCATAGAGGCGCAGGTTGCCCTCGTTGCCGTGCAGCTTGATCTCGCGGAACGGCACGCGGATGTCCGCGCGCGAACCCGGCACATAGACCTTTTCCGACCGAGGGAAATATTTTCCGTAACCACTCATGTTTCGACCATCCAATGTTGGGTGGCGGGCACGGAAAGAAAGCGGACTTCGCTTCCCTTCGCGGCATGACCCGCACAGGTTCCAAGGGTTGAATCTCAGCTGCCGCGCCGTGCGCGGCCGCTCCCCTAGCGACAGCGGTGCAAACTACCCGATCAGCCGTCCGTTGCAACCCTTATTCGGCAAAAGAGATGGACGCGTCCGGGCCTAACCAGCAACGGCCGGTTTCCCGGCCAGGGAGAGCACGGAGGCAGAGGTGATTTCGACCTCCTGGAAGGTGCCGATGCTCTCCGCCGGGGCGCCGACGATGCGGACGGGCAGCTTGCCTTCGGTGCGCCCGGTCAAGGCGCCCGCCTGCCGGGTATCCGCGCCGTCGATGAATACGCGCAGCGTTTTCCCGACCAGGGCGCGGTTGTAGTCGTTGGCATATTCCTTGAAGGCCTCCGTCAGCCGGGCGAGGCGGTCGCCTTTCTGCTCCAGGGAGACGTCGTCCTCCCATCGGGAGGAGCGGGCCCCGGCGCGCGGCGAATATTTGGCGATGTAGGCCATGTTGAACCCGACCTTGCGCACGAGATCGACGGTGTTCTGGAACTGCTCTTCGGTCTCGCCGCTGAAACCGACGATGATGTCGGTGAAGAGCGTGGCGGTGGGGAGCAGCTCGCGGATGTCGGTGATGATTTTCAGGTAGTCCTCGACGCCGTGGTTGCGGTTCATGCGGCGCAGCAGTTTTTCGTCGCCGCTCTGCACGGGCAGGTGGATCTGCTTGGCGAGGCAGGGGTATTCGGCGATGGCTTCGATGACGTCGCGCGTCATGTCGCGCGGGTGCGGCGAGGTGAAGTAGGTCCAGAATTCCGCGCCGCTTTCGCGACCCAGCTCTCCCACTTGGCGCAAGAGTTCGGCGAAGGAGATTTCCGCACCCTTTTTGTCGAGGCCGTAAGAGTTGACGTTTTGCCCGAGCAACGTGATGACCTTGGTGCCGCGCTCGACCAGCCGACGGACTTCGGCGAGGATGTCGGCGCTGGCGCGGGAGACCTCGCGACCGCGGGTGTAGGGCACGGCGCAAAACGAGCAAAACTTGTCGCAGCCGTTCTGGATCGGCACGAAGGCTTCGAACGGCGAACTGTAGGAGGGATCGACCTGCCAGAAATCGGTGCGGTCGTCCGCGCGCTGGAGGTGGTCGAGCAGGTGCCGCGCGGAAAATTCAGTCGCGACGCCGCACTGCTGGAGCATGGCGGGCAGGTCCGGCAGTTCGTTCATGCGGAAGACGAGGTCGAAGCGCTTGAGAAACTTGGGCTCGTCGGCCGGCAGGATGCAGCCGGAGACGAAGGTGACCAGCGGGCGGTCGTTCTTCCACTCGTTCCACTTCTGGATCTTGCTGTAGACCTTGTCGATCGACTTTTGGCGCACCGAGCAGGCGACGACGCCGATGAGCGCGGCCTCCTCCTCGACCGGCGTCATTTCATAGCCCATGCCTTCGATGACGCTGCGGATCCGTTCGGAATCCGACTGGTTCATCTGGCAGCCCAATGTGACGATGCAGCACTTCATGCTAAAAATAGACTTCCGTATGGATTTGCGCGGTGGGAAGCCCCTTTTCCTGCAAGAGGTCGAAGGCTTCGTAGATCATGTCGCAGTTGCCGCACAAAAAGGCGTTGGTCTCCTTGGGAATCTCCAAGGTGCGGAGATAGTCGGTGACCCGCCCCTTGAAATCGCCGCCCTCCTCGCGGGTGACGCAGTGGATGTAGCGGTCGCCGTAGGCGGCGGCTTCGTAGGCTTCGCCCAGATAGCTGGTGCCGTGAATCAGCTGGTAGCCGAGCCCGGGGTAGGATTCGACGAAACTGCGGAAGGGCGAAATACCGGTGCCGGTAGCGATGAACAGCAACGGCGTTTTGCGGATCGGCTCGATCAGCTTGAAGTGGCCGTAGGGTCCGCCGACGCTGACCCGGTCGCCCGGCGCGACGTCGCACAGCTGCTTGGAGACAAGCCCGTCCTCGACGCGGCGCACAAGCACTTCGACATGGTCGGCGCCAGCACCCGAATAGACCGAATAGTCGCGGATTTCGGGATCGCCCTCGATGCCCACGCGGATGTACTGGCCCGGCTCGAACTCCAGCCCCTGGCGCTCGAACCGTATCACCGCCGTCGACTCAGTCAGCCGCCGGATCTCCAGCACGGCGCAGGCGGTTCGCTTTTTCTTCGTCGTCAACATGGATTTTGCCCTTTGCGGTTTGAAACAGACCTTTTTGGTTCGGCTTATACTTCTATCCGGCCATTTCTTGTTTTTACTGCATGTTTAAACACCCGCTGCGCTCAAGACACAAAGAACTCAAAGCTTCGTGCTCCGCGTGCCTTTACTACTATCCACCGATTTCTTGTTTTCCAGACAAGATTTCTCAACACCAAGATCGCAAAGCTCACAAAGGCAATGAATTCCGTCTTCGCGGTCTTTGCGACCTTCTGTTCAAAATCCGTTGTTCTCCATTCGGTTGCGGCTGAGCCGCGCTGTGTTTAATTTGTTGGCCGCTAGGCCAAAGGGCGGTTTTTATAGGTTCCAGCCTGCGGAAAGTCAAACGCCCAGCGAAGAGAAGCCGCTCCCAATGCACGGGGGCTGGCGCAGACTAGAGCAGACAACGGTTGTAATGCCGCACTGGGTAGGGCGGTGTGTCCCTACTCCGCCGCGGACGGCTGATGACAGCCGTCCCAACCAGGAACCGAATCGGTGCGGCATTTCATTCGTGAATTGCTCTATGATTTGGATCATCAGGGCTCATTGATCTGCAACACCGTACTCGCACCTTGAACCGAGCCCGGTTCATCGCCCGGAAAGCCAGCTCGGCCCATCTGCCCTTCCAGACGGAAAGAAACACAATAAAAACCATGGCGGAACCATCCGGATTTCCATACTATCCCCATATGTTGCCGACGTGTGCCGAAGGGCTCAGCCCAATAGAATTTCATACTCCTGCCATTGAACCCCTGCGGTGAAATCTGGAGCTTCAGGGAGGCATGAGGGATAAAATCCTAATCGTTAGCGAATGAAAATGAATCCATATAATTTAACAGCAAAAGAATTCCTCAATGCTCATAAAGTCAACCGAGGATTAAAGTCATACTTTTTATCCCCGCTGATCCTCCTGCTTGCTTTCTTCGTTGTCGGAGGAGATAGAGTTTTTATTGACGGGAAACTTAATTCGGTAGGAATTCAAATTCTCTGTTTGATGGGAGGTTCCATATTGATCTCACCATTATTCCTAAAGAGGAAACTCATGAAAGTTTTCAATTCTCACAAGGCCATGCAGGAAACGATCAATGTTGTGTTCGATGCCGAAAAAATTCATTGGGGATCAGAATCAGGAAATTGCACCCTCAACTGGGCTGATATTCACTCAGTCAAATCAGGTAAAAGTCTAATACTCGTTTATGAAACAAAGCAGTTGATGAGGATAATTCCTGAGAGAGCGTTCGTGAATGAACAAGAACACCAGGAATTCCTTGGCTACTCTAACAAAAATCGCTAACCAGAGAATTCACATGTACCAGTTAAACGCGGAAAAATTTAATGATCAGGCAATGTTGTTCTCGCGTTCAACTGGCCAGTGATTCCAGACGCTCTGCGAAGGAGCCTCTATGACATTAATGAGATTCTCGTTATGTGGCCTTCTGATAGCGGCAGTCGTCGGTTGCGATTCACATGAGCTTGGATGTACGCCACCTGCCCCACCCACGCCGCCCAAAGCGTGCAATGCCATCTGGCCTAAGCCCGAACAGGCAGATCACGGCGACACCGTCGTCATCGCCCTCTGTCGCGGCGCCGACGAGTATGCAAAAACCTCCGCGGGAAAGGACTGGAACTATCACTGGTATCTTGTGTCGATGGATATCCTGGCTGTCGAGCGCGGCGTATGGACCGAGAAGGAAGTAAACTTCGTTTACCCCGACGCGTGGCCGACGCCGGAATCGGGCATCATGCTCAAAAAAGCGGTGTTTCCGTTCGCCAAGGGGTACATCTTTGCCTTGACGCTGATGACCAGTGCAAAGCCGGCGACCGTCGTGGCTTTTGAGCGGCGGAGTTACGTAACCCCCCATGGGCCGCTTAAGTACATCCAATTGACGCCTGGTAAGATAGAGCCCGAGAGCGAGTATGGACGAATCATGCGGGCTGTTGCTGATTTCGAAACTGCACACAACATTCCTGCCCAGAAGGCAGTTACCGACACGCCTGAGGATGTCGGTGACACGTGGATCGTCCACCGCCGGGAAGGCTGGGGCATCAACGCCGGATCGTGGCTCTACCGGGTCAACAAGACTACGTTCACCGTGCAGTCGATGCCGTAGAATGGCACAGTTTACTTTGCACCGTGTCATGCACCGTGTCTGCACCGTGTCAGTCCTATTATTTAGTCATTTCTCCGTCAAAGGAACCCGAACGGCCTGAGGATCGGACAAAATAGTTTGGGGCGTTTTCTTAGGGGAGGGGAGCCGAATTTCCCATTGTATCGTTTTCACCACTTGTTTTTCCGGATGAAGCGGTGCCGTGCGAGAGGAGGCTATTCATGCGGGCAACGTTTCCTTCACTTCGTTCAGGTAAACGTTCCTACACCAAAACACCTATGCCCCTGATCAAGGATGGTACTTCAATGTTTTCCGCTCCCCTCAGGGCTCGTTGATCTGCATGCGGAAGAAGCGGGCGGGAGCCGCGTCCACCGGGGCGCTGGCCGATCCGGCACCATTGGTGATAGGATAGAACGGCGGAGCCGGCAGCCATTCCTGCCAGTCGGCCAGATTGGTGCTGCTTAACATCCGGAAGTCGAGGCCGGCCAGCTGTGGATAGCTGAACACCACATTGCCTTGGTCGATGCCAAAGTCGTAGCTCCAAAAATCAGATGGGTTGTTCGGATCGGTGCGGGTGAGCCGTTCCCGTTCGTTGTCGGCGCCGTCGCCGTCGGGATCGTCGTCCGCTTCGCCGGGATCGATGGCCTGGGCAGCGCGCCAGTCGTCGTAGGGCGCGTAGGTGGCCAGTTCGGAGTTGATCCAGGCGGCCAGCAGTTCTTCGGCGGCAGTGTCGCGCAGGTTGGATCCGATGGGCGGCATGCGTGAAAAAGGCGCGGTGGCCGCGATGCGGTGCAGCACCATGGAATTGTTGGTGCTGCCCGGCACGGCGAAGCGGGCGGCGGCGTTTCCGTTGTTGTAGTTGATCGGCCCGTTGTAGATCGTGGTTTCCCCGAAGGGCGCGGACATCAGCGCATTCCACGCGGTCGGGGTGGTGCCGCCGGTCTGGTGGCAATTCGCGCAGTTGACGTCGAAATAGGACCGGGCGCGGGCGTGCAGGCTTTGCGATGCGTCGTCGAGCGGAATCACACGCGGCAGCGTGGCGGGCGGTTCGATGGCGTTGCTGAAATAGCCCGCCTGCTCCAGCGCCTGGAGCTGGTTTTGCACCACCACGCCATAGGCCTGGTCGCGGTTGAGCTGGCGGGTGTTGAACGACAGGGCGTAGCCGCCGATGGCGGTGTGGCACTGGATGCACTGGCTGCGGCTCGGGTAGGTCCAGGTCTGGTTGAAGAAGGCGTCGTTGGCAAGGGTGATGGGGATGGTCTCGGAATCGCCCGCTTCGGGCACGAGATAGGCCTCGGTGCCGGCGGGGTTCCATTTGTAGGACACCCCGTAGATGCCGTCGGCGGTCTTGACGATGAAGCGCGTCTCCAGCCGTTTCCAGACGGCGGGTTCGCCGAGATCGGTGCGCAGCTCGAAATGCTTGATCCAGACGGAGCCGGACGGAAACGTCCAGTTGGCATCGCGCGCCCACGCAATTTCGTCGTTGATGTCGGGCACGGAAAACCAGCGGGACTTGACCGCGCCGTCGGACCAAAAGTTGACGTTGGGCGCATAGGCCACGATGCCGTCGTTGGGCGCGAGGGTGGCCAAATCGGAAAATGCGCCGGTGGCGGAGAGCGTGGCCGGCAGGGTGCCGATGGGCGCGCCGGAGGCGACCAGTTTCTTGATCTGCCCGCTGCCGATGTTGGCGATGAGTAGCTCGAGTGTGCCGGGGTGTTCGCCGAAGGCGACAACGCCGTATTCATTGCTCACCAGGACCTGCGGGGTGAACGTGCCCGATCCGGGCGCGGTTTCGGCCAGGCCCCAGACCCGGCCATCGTAGCTGTCGGCCACGAAATAAACGCCGTAGAGCTGGGGCAAGTCGCCGCCGCGGTACACCCGCCCGCCGATCACGCTCTTCGACCCGGGCACGTGGGCATATTCGAAAATCGGCTCGATCGGATCGAAGCCCGGTGGCGCATCCACCGCTCCGGGACCGTTGAGCGTTCCTTCGCGGTAATTCCAGCCGCAGTTGTCGCCTTTGGCCACCAGGTGGACTTCCTCGCGCGCATCCTGGCCGACGTCGCCGACATACAGCCTGCCCGTGACGGGATCGAACGCCATGCGCCACGGATTGCGCAGGCCGGTCGCCCAGAATTCGGTGCGCACGTTTCCAGCCAGCGCAACTCCATTGTAGTGCGTGGCGCCCACGAAGGGGTTGTCCGGCGGTATGCCGAAGCGGGCGATCCCGGCGTCGCGCACGATGGACGAGCCGCCAAACCCATCGTTGTGCGCATTCGGTTCCAGGCTGCCGGACTGCTTGTCGACGTCGATGCGGATGATGCCCGAAAAGAAATCCTTGGTGATCGTCTGGCTGTTGTCCATTTCGTCGTTGGCTCCGCCTTCGTCGCCGAGCGAGGCGTAGAGGTAGCCATCGGGGCCAAAGTGCAGGTCGCCGCCGTTGTGGTTGGCGCGTTCGTCGCGTTGGTCGATCAGCACCCATTCGGTTCCGGTGGCGACCGTGCCCGTTGTTTTCCAGTCGGCCGGGGCCGTAAAGCGGCTGATGCGGTCCTTCCGGGTGGAATTGCTGGAGCCGTCGGGATGGGTGTAGAAAACGTAGAAATAGCGGTTGACCTGGAAGTTGGGATGGAAGGCCAGCCCCAGCAGCCCTTCCTCGTTGCCGCTGGAGTCGACCGGCCCCGAAATGTCGAGGAAGAGGGACTTGGCCGGTGTACCGGACAGGTTGGCAATGCGCTGGATGCGTCCGTCCTGCTCGACGACGAAAAGGATGTTGGTCTCCCCCGGTGGCGTGGCGATCGCCACCGGGCGGGCAAAGGCGGAGAGCGAGGGGAAGGCGTTGGTGAACTGAACGCTGGAATAGACCGGCGCTGCGGCGGGAAAGGCGAGGGTTGTGTTGGCTTCGCGCAACAGCTGGCCGGTGGAGATGGAAGGAACCAGCAGGAGCGCCGCGAGTCCGGTAGCCAATGGATGGTGCATGGAACCTCCTATTCTGCCGGGTGTTTTCCGCCCGGACAGGGGTCTCATACTCCGGAACACTCCGTTTTGCTAAGGAATAATAACGTCTATTTTCCATGCTCCCGAAGGCCGTTCCCGCCAAGCGTTCAACGCAGGCTTGCATTCCGGCGGCATGGCCCTAACGTTCGCGTTTTCGCAACGGAGAAGACCGATCCCCAACCCGGAAACCAAACTAGGCCGCTACTTCATTCCCCACCGCGCGGAGATCGTTGCGACGGTGGCGTGCGTGCTGCTCTCCGTCGGCATCAACCTCTACCTCCCGTTCATCATGCGGCAGGTGATCGACGGGTTGACCGAACGCACGCTCGACGCGCCCGCGCTCTACCGGCTGACGGGCGTCTACCTCGTGCTCGGGGTGGTCTCGGTGCTTTTTTCGCGCCTGCTCCGCAAGCTCCCGCTGAAACTCTCCCACCAGATCGAATACGCCCTGCGCACCGATGTCTTCGCCCACCTGACCCGGCTCGACCAGGCCTTCTACCGCAGCGAACGCACCGGCGACCTGATGACCCGCATGTCGTCGGACGTCAACCTCGTGCGCGACGCGATCGGCCAAGGGCTGCTGCAAGGCATCCGCACCATCGCGGTCCTGGTCATGGCCTCCGCCGTCATGGTGCTCACCGAGCCCGCGCTCGCGCTGCTGGTCTTCTCGCTCTACCTGCCGATGGTCGCCATCTTCTTCCTGATCCTGCGGGTGATGCAGCGGCACCAGGCGGCGTTGCAGGAGCACGTTTCCGACGTTTCCAACTTCGCCCAGGAAAGCTTCGCCGGCATCCGCTGCATCAAGGGCTTCGCGCTCGAACGCCGCCGCAACGCCCAATTCGAGGAACTCAACAGCGGCCTCGTCCGCAAAACCATGCTCATGCAGACCTCCCGCCAGAGCCTCTGGCCCTTCATGGCCTTCTGGTTTTGCCTGGGCATGATCCTCATCCTCAACCTCGGCGGGCGGCGCATCATCGCAGGCACCCTGACGCTCGGCACGCTGACGCAGTTTATCCAATACCTCCTCTACATGCAGTGGCCGCTGCTCGCGCTCAGCTGGACCATGAGCCTCATGCAGCGCGGCAAGGTCAGCTGGATCCGCATCCGGGAAATCCTCGACCGCGAACCGGCCCTCCGTGAAAACGGCTCCGACACGCCCGCCAAAGCAAAACCCGGCACCTCCATCGCTTTCCGCGCCGTCGAACTCGCCATCGGCGGGCGCACCTTCCTCAACGGCATCGACCTCGACATCCCGGCGGGCATGACCCTCGGCATCACCGGCCCGACCGGCAGCGGAAAAACCCTGTTCGTCTCGCTCGTCGCCCGCCTGATGGATCCGACCAGCGGACGGGTCGAGGTCGGCGGAACCGACCTGCGCGACCTTCCCCTCGCCCGCTTGCGCGGCATGATCGGCTTCGCCGCGCAGGAACCCGTCCTCTTTTCCCGCACGCTGGAGCACAACATTGGCTTCGGCGTCGATAAACCCGACAAGACCCTCATCGGCTGGGCCGCCGAAATCGCCCACCTGCGCGGCGACGTCGAAGGATTCCCCGACCAATACCAAACCATGCTCGGCGAACGAGGCGTCACCCTCTCCGGCGGCCAGCGCCAGCGCACCGCCATCAGCCGCGCCATCGCCCGCCGCCCCGACATCCTCATCCTCGACGACGTGCTCTCGGCGGTCGACACCCAGACCGAAGCGGCGATCATGGGCAAGCTCCAGCCGGTCATGCGCGAACGCACCACGCTCTTCGTCAGCCACCGCATCTCGACCCTGCGCTACGCCGACGAAATCGTCGTCATCGAAAACGGACGGATCACCCAGCGCGGCACCCACGCGGAACTGGTTGGCCAACCCGGCTACTACGCCGAACTCAACACCATGCAGCAACTCCAGGAAAAACTGGAGGCGGGATCATGAAGATGGCGAAACGCCTCCTGGCCTACTCCCTGCCCTACTGGCGCGCGCTGCTGGTCGCCTTCGGCATGATCATGTTCACCGCGCTGGCGATCAACTACCTGCCGGTGCTCATCCAGCGCATGACCGACCAATGCCTGATGAACACCGAGGCCCCGGCGCAGCCGCGGCTCGACCTGCTGGCGAAACTCAGCCTGCTCTACATCGCCATCGCCGCCATCGGCCACATCGTGCGCTACGCGCAGTCGATGGTGACGGCGTGGATCGGCCAGAAGATCATCTACGACCTGCGGCTGGAGGTCTTCGCCAAGGTTCTGCGGATGCACCAGGGCTACTTCGACAAGACCGCCGTCGGCACCCTCATGACCCGCGTGACGACCGACATCGAACGGCTGCAAAACTTCGTGACGGAAGGCGTCGTCGGCACCATTGCCGATATTTTCATGCTGCTGGGCATCATGGGCTACATGGTCTACATCAGCCCGCTCCTCTCGCTGGCGATCATCGCCACCCTGCCCCCCCTCTTTGCCTTCATGTATTTCGTCAACCTGAAACTGCGCGACGCCAACCGCGACATCCGCGACCGCCAGGCCCGCCTCAACGCGCTGCTTCAGGAAGACCTCACCGGCATGACCACCATCCAGCTCTTCAACCGCGAAGGCAGCGCGATGGCCGACTTCGACGAGCGGCATACCTCGCTGCGCTCGGCCTATTTCGACGAGGTCCGCTGGTTCAGCCTCTACTTCCCCACCGTCGAAGGCGGGCAGGCGCTAGCCATCCTCATCATCCTCATCGTCGGAGGGCTCCACCTGATCGGCGGATCGGAAACCATCACGCTGGGCATTTTCGTCGCCTTCCTCGCCTACATCCGCGACTTTTTCCGCCCGCTGGGTTCGCTCTCCGACAAGGCGGGCTCCTTCCAGATCGCGCTGGCCTCGATCGAGCGCGTCTTCGCGCTGCTCGACCAGACCGAGGAGGTCACCGATCCACCCGTGCCGCAATCGCCCGAGCGCATCGCGGGGAGCATCGCGTTCAATAATGTCTGGTTTGCCTACACCGGCGAAAACTGGGTGATCAAGGACCTCTCGTTTTCCGTCGAGCCCGGCCAGGTGCTGGCCGTGGTCGGCGCAACCGGCGCAGGCAAAAGCACCATCATCAACCTCATCGGCCGCTTCTACGACGTTCAAAAGGGCGCCGTCACCATCGACGGCACCGACGTGCGCGCGTTCGCCCGGCACGACCTGCGCGCACGGCTGGGCTATGTCTTCCAAGACCCCTTCCTTTTCACCGGCACGGTGGCCGACAACCTCGGCCTGGGCACGCCGGGCATCGACAGCGCCGCCATCGTCCGCGCCGCCACCACCGTCAACGCCCACGGCTTTGTTTCGGAAATGCCGCAGGGCTACGACACGGTGCTCAACGAGCGCGGCGAAGGCCTGTCGCTCGGCCAGAAGCAGCTGCTGGTGATGGCCCGCACGCTGGCGCAGGATCCTGAACTGCTCTTCGTGCTCGACGAGGCGACCGCCAGTGTCGATACCGCCACCGAAATGCTGATCCAGGACGCGCTCGGAAAACTGATGCAAAACCGCACCAGCATCGTCATCGCCCACCGCCTCTCCACCATCCGCCACGCCGATCGCATCCTCGTCATGCGCCACGGCGAGCTCGTCGACCAAGGCACGCACGACGAGCTGATGGCGCGCGACGGCTACTACCGGCAGCTCTACGAGCTGTTGCAGCACGCACCAACCGCCTAAGCCAAACGCTGGGTCGCCGGTCTTTTTTCTTTTTCTTCCCCGAAATTGTGGATAGCTTGTTCCTGTTTTTGCAGGCCTGATGGATAGAACACGGGGCGAAACAGAACGGGTGCCATCCCTCCGGTTCACCGCCCCATTCGGCCGAAACCGGAGCCTTGGTTGTCGCTTTTGGCATCCCCGAATCCATTCTCGCCTGAAATGGCTGTTGGGTAATACGGTGATGACATGAGTAGGAGGCCAGCATGAACACGGTAAAAGCGGTAGTGTTGACACTATGTTTGGCATCAGTGGTGGCCGGATCAGCGCTGGGAGAAGAAGCCAGTGTGAAATCCAAGGCAG
Organism: Pontiella sp.; assembly: GCA_041740875.1. Taxonomy (GTDB): domain Bacteria; phylum Verrucomicrobiota; class Kiritimatiellia; order Kiritimatiellales; family Pontiellaceae; genus Pontiella. The sequence continues at coordinate 13,947 of JBGSLE010000317.1, forward strand.
GAAAAGTGCGGGTCGGCACGTACGACTCAAGGTCGGTTGCGGTCGCATACGCAGGTTCCGAGGCTTTCAATATATGGATGGGGGGCCTAAAGGCGGAACACGACAAGGCGAAGGCGGCAGGCGACCAAGCTCGAGTCGCGCAACTTGAGGCAGAAGGAGTCGCCCGGCAGACTCTCATGCACAGGCAGGGCTTCAGTACGGCGCCCGTGGACAACATCCTTCAACAGATCGAGGACAAACTGCTTGCGCTCAAAGAGGAGGCTGGCGTGACGGCACTTGTGTCGAAGTGGGACAAGGACGGTCTTGCCAGGTACAGGGATGCGGAACTCGTGGATGTCACGATGGCACTGGTTGACGCCCTCAACCCGAATGATCGCCAACGCAAGAGTTCCATCGAGATTCAGAAGCATGAACCGATCCCCTTGGAGAAGGCTGACGAAATCAAGGACTGACAAGAACAAGCTGCCAAACACGGCGTGGACAGGCCAGTCCGATAAAATCATGTTATTTGGCTTTTCCCGCGCCCCGCTGCGCTCTTTGCCCAACCCGGAGGATACCTTGAAGAAGATGATTGCCGTGCTCGTTGTTGCCACAACCCCAGCCTTTGCCGATGAATCCGAGGAGGACGGGGTCATTCATAGCTTATTGAGGGGCACATCTCGTTGGTGTTTAGAAGGATAGCTTCCGTTTTCTCAAGCGACATGCTGGAGGGCGAGGCTCCGTCCGAGCCATTGTAGCGGTGCGGAATGCGGCTCGGACGGAGCCTCGCCCTCCATGTTGAAGAGCATGTGCGGCCGAACGATGCCGGTTTCCTGCATGCCCCCTTTTGGCAACCGGTTGTTACAGAGAACCGAACGACCGCGCCGTGGCGGAAGTCTTTGCGAATTAGGGCTTGCGCGCCCATGGGGGCATCCGTATATTCCGCCGCTCAATTGACTGGCTTGGCCGGTCAGAAGCGAAGGCCACCTTCCTCGGGTGTGTCAAAGCGGATTGTTTAAGCAACATTAAACCATAGGAGAGGATCATGGCGGATACATTCACGAAAACCGTTACCATACAGGACTTGCTCGATGCAGGCCTGCACTTCGGTCACCAGACCAAGCGTTGGAATCCCAAAATGAAGCGCTTCATCCACGGCGCGAAAAACGGGATCTACATCATCGACCTCAACAAGACCCTCTCGCAGCTCGAACTCGCGAAGACCTTCCTCCACGACGTCATCATGCGCGGCGAAAAGGTGCTCTTCGTCGGCACCAAGAAGCAGGCCAGCGAAATCTTCAAGGACGCGGCGAGCAAGCTCGGCCAGCCCTACATCATCCACCGCTGGCTCGGCGGCATGCTGACCAACAACAAGACCATCCGCTCCTCCGTCAGCCGCATGCGCGAGCTGCAGAAGATGGAAAAGGACGGCTCCATGGACAAGCTGCCCAAGAAGGAAGTCTCCGTGCTGCGCCGCGAACTGGCCAAGCTGGAACGCAACCTGGCCGGCATCGCCGACATGGAGCGCAAGCCCGGCGCCCTTTTCGTGGTCGACCTTAAGCGCGAACACCTCGCCCTCTCCGAAGCCCAGCGCCTGAAAATCCCGGTCGTCGCCCTCGTCGATACCAACGCCGACCCCGACCAGGTCGAATACCCGATTCCGGGCAACGACGACTCCCTCCGCTCCATCGGGCTCATCTGCGACGTCCTTGGCGAAAGCATCAAGGCCGCCGACGAAGTCCACGCCGCCAAGGCCAAGGTCGAACGCGAAGCGCGCGACAAGGCCGACGCCGAAGAACGCGAAAAGGCGCGCATCGCCCGCGAAGAACGGCAGAAGAAGGAGACCGAAGACAAGAAGAAGCGCGAAGAGGTGCTGAAGAAGATCAAGGAGCAGAAAAAGAAGGTCGACGACCAGAAGAAGGCCGACGTCAAAGCCGCCAAGGATGCCGAAAAGGCCACCGCCGAAGCAGCCAAGGAAGAAACTGCCCCCGCCGCTGCCGAAGAGGCGCCTGTCGCCGAAGCAGCATCCGAAGAAAAAACCGACGCTTAATTGTCAGGAAGGAACTTCAACATGGCTATTACCGCAAGCATGGTCAAGGAACTGCGCGACGCCACGAGCGTCGGCATGATGGAATGTAAAAAGGCGTTGGAAGCGACCAACGGCGACTTCGATGCCGCCGTCAGGATCCTGCGTGAAAAGGGTGCCGCCGTCGCCGCCAAGCGCGCCGACCGCGAAGCCAAGGAAGGCAAGATCGAAGCCATCGTCGCCGCCGACGGCAAGAGCGCCGCGATGATCGAAGTCAACTGCGAAACCGACTTCGTGACCCGCAACGCCGATTTCCAGGCGTTTGTCGGCGAGCTGCGCGGCATCGCGCTGAACTATGAAACCGGCGCAATGGCCGCCGCCGTGGCCGGAAAGGTGACCGACAAGATCGCCTCCATCGGCGAAAAGCTCCAGCTGCGCCGCAACGTCAAGTGGACGGTTGCAGGAACCGGAACGATCGTTTCCTACATCCACATGGGCGGCAAGGTGGGCGTGCTCGTTGAAATCGGTTGCGGAAAGGCCGAAACGCTGGGCAACGCCGCCTTCCAGGAACTGGCGAAGGACCTGACGCTGCACGTTGCGGCGGCCAATCCCGCCTACCTGACCCGCAACGATGTCCCGGCCGAAACCGTCGAGGCGGAAAAGGATATCTTCCGCGTGCAGATGCGGGCCGAAGACGCGGAGAAGGGCAAAACCCGCCCGCCGGAAATGGTCGAAAAGATCCTGGTCGGCAAGGTGAACAAGTTTTTCTCGCAAATCTGCTTCGTCGAGCAGGGTTTCGTGAAGGAAGACAAGGTGGCCATCGCCGACCTGGTTGCGCAGGCCGGCAAGGCGCTGGGCGACACGCTGGCGATCAAGCGCTACGTCCGTTATCAGCTGGGTGCCTAGGCTCCCCGCTGCCAATGGATCGGAAAGGCCCGCCGTTTCGGCGGGCTTTTTCTTTTCCCGTTCCGCTTACCGGGTTTCCCCGAACAAGTGATAGCGGGCGCCCGGAACCAGCCAAGGCCAGAGGCGGCCGGCCGTCCGCGACTCGATCGACACCTGGACTTCCTTCGGCAGCTCCGGGAAAAAGTCGAGTCCGGTAAGTTCCTCGATCCGGTCCACGCTCACCAGCCGCATCCGGGGCCGGGTATAGGGCGGGCAGTCGCTTTCAACCAGGAACGCCATGACCCGCAGCGCCCCGGCATCCTCGTCGGCCATGATCTTGTAGTAGGCCGCCGGGATGGCCACGCCCGATCCAAGCCGTCCGACCGGTTCCCGGAATACCGGCCCGGTCACCACCCACACCTCCTTGAAATAGCGGCCATAGCGCTTGGCGACCACCATCTCCAGGTCCTTCCAAATGGTCCGGTTCACATGCGGGGTTTGCGGAATGATGTTGCTCATCAGGAACGTTTCGTTTTGCCCCTCGGCCCCGTAGCGGGTGGCGATGGCGAAATTGGGGGCCATGTGGCCGCGGTCGTAGCCGGAATTGGTGTAGTCGTCGTGCTTCACCTTGGCCTGGGTCCGCGCATCGGCCTTGAAGCTCGACGGTCGGGGCCCGGTCTCCAGGCTGGGCACGTCGAACACCCGGTAGGATGCCCAGAGCGGGTTGCACATCTTTTCGCTATAGCCCACCGTGAAACCCTGGTTTTCCAGCACCGTCAAGCGCCCGAACAGCTTGAACCCCTGCGACGGAAGCCCACCGTAGGCGGGGCCGTTGGCGAAGGAGCGCTCCAGCGGAACGCGGCAGTCGGATCCCGACCAGCCCAGGCCATCCCAAAGCCCAAGGATGCGGTAGCCGCTTTTGCGCAGCGGCTGGTCGATCCAGGGGGCATAGTCGTTGACCGGCCGGCGGAACTCCCACGGCAGCGAATAGTAGACGACCGAAACCGCGCCGTAGGCGAGCGCCAGAAAAACCAAGGCCGCCAGCCGCCGCAACCGAAACAACTTGAATAGGCCCATCATCCGCGCCGTCCTTCCCCAGAGCGGCCCGCATCGCCGCCCTGCCGCACATTCTTCTTCACCGTCCGCCAGTCGAGCCCGGTTCGCCGCGCCACCTCGCCATAATTCCCATACCGGTCGTAAAGATCCCGGCAATAGCCCTCGACCAGTTCCTTGGCGCTCACTTTGCCCGATTCGACCGCGTGGGCAAGCGCGATTTCGCCCGGCGGTTCGGCATCGCCGCCGGCATAGCTTCCGGCCACGATGATGCGCCGGATCGCCTGCTCCAGCTCGCGCACGTTGCCGGGCCAGCCATAGCTGATTCCAACCGTCTCCCGTAGCGCCCGGGCCACCGGCACCTGCAGGTCCGGGCCGCAAATACGCGCCAGCAGATGTGCCGAAAGCTGCTCCAGTTCCCGGGGCACCTCGCGGATACGCTCGCGCAAGGGCGGAACGGTGACGATATCGGAACAGAGGCGGTAGTAGAAATCGTCGCGGAATTTCCCCTCGCGCCGCAGCTGGTCGATGGGCTTGTTGGTGGCGGCGATCACCCGGCCGTTGAACCGCAGTTTTTCGTGGCTGCCCACCGGCGAAAAGGTGCGCTCCTGCAACACCTGCAACAGCTTGATCTGCACCGGCGCGCCCACGTCGCCGATTTCGTCGAGGAAGATCGCGCCATGCGGGCTGCACCGCGCAAAGATGCCGTCGTGCGGTTCGATCGCCCCGGTAAACGCCCCTTTGCGGTGGCCGAACAGCTCGGACTCGATGAGCGATTCGGGATACTGCGACAGGTTGATCGCCATGAAGGCGCGCGTGAAACTCTCCGCGAATTTCCGGGTGTGCGGCTGGAACGGGATGAAACCAGACCGGCCGATCGCCGCGGCCGCCGCCCCTTTGCCCGTGCCGGTCTCGCCCAGCAGCAGGGTGGAAAAATCCTCCATCCGGTTCCAGAGGCACTGCTCGTACCACGAAATCCGGTGGGTGAAGATGTTTTCCCACAGACGGGCCCTTAGCCGCTTCATGCAGGGGCTGTCGCCGACCAGCCCTTTCGAGATGAAGAAATAAGCCCGGCGGACTTGGTAGAAGATCGCCACGTAGCGGCAGGCATCGGCCCGCCGGAACCCATGGCCCTCCAGCGACTTCAGGCACTCCAGGGCGAACGGCGCTTCGCACGAGGCATCGCCCGCCGCCAGCTGCTCCTCGATCAGCGCATCGAACCGATCCATGTACTGGTGAAAGACGAAGAAGAGGATGCCCATCGCCACCGCCTGCGCATCTGGCCCTGTATCGCGGCCGACCGCCGGGCCGCCGCCCGTTTCCAGCGCCTGGATGTTTTCCTCCAAGGAGGCCAGCAGCGGCGGAAGCATCTCGTCCCAGCCCGCCGACGCCGACGCCCCCACGATACGGCGGTCCACCTCCACTCGCTCGTCGCTGAACGGGTTGCTGAACGCCGCCTGCGCCACCATCCGGAAAAAATCAATGTTCATGCATAGAATGTAGGCATAAAAAACATCTGGTGTCCATCCACCATTAAACTCACCACTCCGCTATTTTTCGCAAACCATTCGAGGCAAACATTTAAAAACAGCCAACCTCCCGCTGGCACATCCCCTGCGTTAGGGCGCAACAACCAGAGAAAACCAAGGAGCAAAACATGAAGGGAACATTCAAGTGGCTTAACCTCAGCCAATTCACCGGGGCATTCAACGACAACGCCTTCAAGATGACCGCCGCGATCCTGCTGGCCCGCCGCCTGGGCGAGGAAAACCTGCCCGCCATCCTCGCGGTTTGTTCGATGCTCTTCGTGGTGCCCTTCCTGCTGTTTTCCAATGCGGCGGGCGTACTGGCCGACCGGTTCAGCAAGCGCGGCATCATCATCGCCAGCAAATGGCTGGAAGTGGCGTTGCTGCTGTTGTCGATTCCGCTGTTGGGCATCCATACCGCCTGGCCGGCCTATGCCCTGCTCTTCCTGCTCTGCGCCCAGAGCGCGCTATTCGGCCCGGCCAAGCGCAGCATCGTCCCCGAACTGGTGGCAGAGGGCGAGCTCTCCCGCGCAAACGGCTACCTGACGGCCTCGACC
>JBGSLE010000318.1:0-3257 GCA_041740875.1 Pontiella sp.
GGTATTCGTCGTTGCCCAGATAAAGATAGGTATTTCCCGCCATGCTAGTTCCTCTTCCAATCCGGCGAAGATATGTTTTAATGCCAGCGTTTGGTGCTCAAGTAGGGCAGACGGTTTTACAGAAGAGCGCAAAGGAAGCAAAGGCAGAATGGACCCATCTATTTTCTTTGCGGAGTTCGCGACCTTCTGTTGTACATTCGGGATGAGAGGTTTTGTGATGCAAAAGACGATCTGGGCGCCGTGGCGCATCGAATACATCCTGGCTGAAAAGAGTGGCGGCTGCTTTCTTTGCAGGATTTTCTCCGAAGACCGCGACCGGGAAAACCTGCTGCTCCGGCGGGGAAAAACCTGCGCCGTCGTCATGAACCGCTACCCCTACACCAGCGGCCATTTGATGGTCACCCCTTACCGCCACCTGGAACATCTCAAGGACCTGACGGCCGAAGAGCGCCTGGAAATGGCCGACCTCTCCATCGCGGCGGTGGAAATCCTCAAGGCGGTGCTCAAGCCCGAGGGGCTCAACCTCGGCTACAACCTCGGCGCGGCCGCCGGCGCGGGGCTCAAGGACCACCTCCACCAGCACATTGTTCCGCGCTGGATTGGCGATACCAACTTTATGCCGGTCCTGGCGGATACCCGCGTCATGCCGCAAGCCCTGCTGGAGCAATACGACGTCCTCCACCCGCTCTTCAACAACTAGAGCGAATTAAGTAAACCCGCAGCCATGAACGTAGACGCGGCATCTTGCCGCGTTGCGCACGCTAAGTCCTCCGCCCGCTCCACCGCAACGCGGCAAGATGCCGCGTCTACAATTGTGCCGTATGATACCATCATCGGCGGCCACGATATTTATTAAACTTCTCGAGTTCAACACTCAGCCACGAAGCTCACCACGAGCAGCTTCTTTGAGCCCTTGGTGCCTTCGTGTTTAAAAGTCGTCCTTGCGGCGGCGGAGGTCGGCGAAATCCTCCAGCGAGCGGGCGCGGAGGAAGGGATTGGTTTTCTTCTCCTCGGCCAGCGTGGCGAAGATCGCGGCGGCGGGATCGGAGCGGTAGCGGTCGAGGCGGGCCTGCATGTCGGCGTTGCCCGGCTCGACGGAGAGCGCGAAGGCCATGTTGTCGGCCAAATAGTCGTGCCCGCCAAATACGCGGGTTTCATCGGGAAGTTCGGCCAAGCGACGGAAGCTTTCGTAATGTTGCTCCATCGTTCCGCCGAGCAACCTGCCGCAGGCACCGTTGATGAGCGTGTCGCCGGAAAAAAGCACCCCGAGATCCGGAAAATGGTAGCACTTGTGCACGGCCATGTGGCCGGGGGTCGAAATTACCTGGCAAGGGGTCTCCATCAAAAAAAGCCCGCGCTCCTCGACGCCCGGGCTGTGGGCGAGCACCCCCGTCCGTTCATGGATCGCCCGCGCCCCGCCGACATGGTCGGCATGGGTGTGGGTGATGAGGATTTCGAGCAGCTGGAGGCGTCGCCGCTCCAAGGCGTCGAAAACCGGCTGCGCCTCGCCGGCATCGACCAGCACGGCCTGCCCATTGCGGCAGACGAGAAAAACGAAATTGTCGCGCAACACCGGAACGGCGACGATGGAGTAGCCGCCTACGTTGAACTCGGCGGTTTTCACTTCAAGTGGGTCAGGTGGCCCTTGCCGATCGAGTAGACTTCGAAACCGATTTCGAAGAGCGCCTGGTGGTCGAGCATGTTGCGCCCGTCGAAGAGGAAGGCGGGCTTGGCCATGCCGTCGTAGATGCGCTGGTAGTCGAGCGTCTTGTATTCCTTCCATTCGGTCAGCAACGCGACGGCGTGCGCGCCCTGGGCGGCCTTGTAGGGATCTTCTTCGAACTCGATCGTTTTTGCCAGTTCAGGCATTTCCAGCTTGGCGTTTTCGATGGCCTGGGGGTCGGAGACGACGATTTTCGCATGCTCTTCCGCCAATTCGCGGCAGACCTTGATGGCGGGGCTTTCGCGCGTATCGCCGGTATCGGCCTTGAAGGCGAAGCCGAGCACGGCGATGCGCTTGTTGGCGATGGTGTTGAACATGCTGTGGAGCATGGTCTTGACGAAGCGCCGCTCCTGGTATTCGTTCATTTCGACCACCGCGCGCCAGTAGTCGGCGGGCTCCTTCAACCCGTAGGTCTCGCAGAGGTAGACCAGGTTGAGGATGTCCTTCTTGAAGCAGGATCCGCCGAACCCGATGCTCGCCTTGAGGAACTTGGGGCCGATGCGGCTGTCGGTGCCGATGGCGTGGGCCACGTCGCCGACGTTCGCGCCGGTGGCTTCGCAGAGGGCCGAGATGGCGTTGATGGAGCTGACGCGCTGCGCGAGGAAGGCGTTGGCGGTGAGTTTTGAAAGTTCGGACGACCAGACGTTGGTGGTGAGGATGCGCTCGCGCGGAATCCAGCGCGCGTAGATATCGACCAACGCCCGCAGCGCCTTCTGGCCGGTCGGGGTTTCGTGGCCGCCGATCAGGACGCGGTCGGGCTTTTCGAGGTCGGCGACGGCGGTACCTTCGGCCAGGAATTCGGGATTGGAAAGCACTTCGAAGTGGATCTTGCGCTGGCCGCTGTGGAGCACCCGTTCCATGGCCTCGGCGGTGCGCACGGGCAGCGTACTCTTTTCGACGATGATCTTGTCGGAGGTCGAAACCTCCTTGATGCGGCGGGCGCAGAGTTCCCAGTATTGCAGGTCGGAGGCGCACCCGGCGCCTTCGCCGAAAGTCTTGGTCGGGGTGTTGACGCTGACGAAGACGATGTCGGCGTCGCGGATGCCCTGATCGACGTCGGTGGAAAAAAAGAGGTTGCGGCCGAGCGCCTCTTTGACGACCGCGTCGAGGCCGGGCTCGTAGATCGGCAGGTCGTCGGATTGCCACGCGGCGATGCGCTTTTCGTTGATGTCCACCACCGTGACCTGCACGTCGGGGCATTTCTTCGCGATCATCGCCATCGTCGGACCGCCGACATAGCCGGCGCCAATGCAACAAATCTTCACCATGTCAGTCTCTCCTTTTCCGGTTCCGCCAACGAGCGTCGAAATATGGCCAATCCGGGTCTGCTTCTCCAGCCTTATTGCGCGGATTTACGCCCGCGCGGCGCTGGCCTTCCGTTGAGGGCAAATTCGTAAATTTCCTTCAGGCGGGCGGTGGCCTTGGACCAGTCGTAGCGTGCCGAAACCTCGTCGAACGCGCGACGGGCGAGGTCGGCGCGCAACTGCCTGTCGTCGGCCAGCTCCGCCATCCGCGCCGCCAGCTCTGCCTCGTT
>JBGSLE010000319.1:0-2105 GCA_041740875.1 Pontiella sp.
TACCCCGAAACCGCCGGCGTCGGCTTCTCCTTCAACCCCTACGCCTGGCACGAAAGCATCGACCCCGAGGCGGGCGTCGTCCGGCTCGTCTTCGGACTCGGCACGCGCGCGGTCGACCGCTCCGACGACGACTACACGCGGATCGTCGCGCTCAACGCCCCCGACAAGCGGCCGGAGGCCAACTTCGACGAGGTCGCCCAATACACCCAGCGGCGCGTCGATTATCTCGACCTCGAAGCCAACCAGCTCGTCTCCGACTATTTCCAGGAGGTGGTCCGCGATGCGCACGACCTGCCGGTCGAGCTCTTCGCCTCGCTCGACCCCACCCAGCCGCGCGGCGCCCCGCCGCACCGGCTGCTGACGTTCGACAAGCTGCTCTCCTCCACCGGGTTCGTCGCCGACCTGCGCGAAATCCTCGGCACGCTCGAATCGGCCTACAACCATCCCGTCGATATCGAATTCACCGCCAACTTCACCGACGCCGAACACTACCGCATCAACCTGCTCCAATGCCGCCCGCTCCAGGTGCGCGGCTCCGAAACCATCGAGCTGCCCCAGGTCGATGTGGCCGAAGCCGACCGCATCGTCGAGGCGCGCGGCGCGGTGGTCGGGCAGAGCCTCGTCGGGCGCATCGACCGCTTCATCTACGTCGTTCCCGGCCGCTACGGCCAGCTGCCCGTCAACACGCGGCACGAAATCGCCAGGCTCATCGGCGACATCAACGGCACCGACCGGAAAAGCGCGCCCAAATGCACCATGGCCATCGGCCCCGGCCGCTGGGGCACCAGCAGCCCCGCGCTCGGCATTCCCGTTTCATTCAGCGACATCAACACCGTTTCAATCCTCTGCGAGGTCGTCTCCATGCACGACAACCTCGTGCCGGACGTCTCGCTCGGAACCCACTTTCTCAACGAACTCGTTGAAATGGACATGCTCTACCTCGCGCTCTTTCCGAACAAGGGGCAGAACTACCTCAACACGGAATTTTTCGAACAGGCGCCCAACCGGTTGCTCGACCTCGTTCCCTCCGCCGCGAAATGGGCCGAAACCGTCCGCGTCATCGATGCCGCCGACGTGGCCGGGCGCGGGCAAATCCACATCGTCGCCGACGCCCTCAACCAAAAGGTGAGCTGCTATTTCGCCAAGGCCGATGCCTAGGCCGGGGTTCCCTAAGGATCGTGGGCATGCAGATCTTCTTCGGTGACGACGGACAGCCGGATGGCGCGGGCCTCGGCCTCGATGAGCTGGTCGATGGTGGTGTTGGGGCACAGCGGCAGGATATCGGAAAAATCGATAGTCTTTTCGAACAGCGTTTGCGGCTGGTTTTCGCCGGCCGCCGTGCAGCGCACCTCGAACCGGAATTCGCATGCGACGCCCTCGATGGCGGAAACGAACAGGTGATGCACAAGGCCTTGGTGCAGGAACTCTTCTTCGGCAATGATGCGACCGATCATGGCAACCTCCTTGAATGCCCGGGAGCATACAACGGGCGGCGACCGCCGGAAAGCCCGAGTTTCAGGTTCTACGCGCCGGCCGGATGGGCTATTTTCACAACATGAAAAGCTTCCAGCTCAAGGGATTGGTCGTTCCTCTTTTGACGCCGTTCGGCGACGGCGGTCAGATTGATTGCGACGCCTTCGTCCGGCACGTGGAATTCCTGGCGGAGCATGGCGTCCACGCCCTCATGGTGAACGGGACGACGGCGGAATTCCATTCGCTGTTGCCGGAGGAGCGGCGGCAACTGCTCGAAACCGCGCGGAGCCGGTTTGGCGGCCAGATAGTCCTGCACGCCGGCGGGCTCGGCCTGGCGCAGAACCAGATCGAAATCCGCTGGGCCAACGACCTGGGTGCGGATGCCGTGGCGGCGCTGCCGCCGATCTACCCGGCGGGGCTGCCGGCGGCGGGTGTCATCGACTATTTGTGCGCACTGGCCGCGACCGCCACGGTGCTGTTCATCCTCTACAATTTTCCGAAGCATACCGGCAACGCGATCACCCCCGAAATCCTCGGGGCCGTGCCGCATTTCGCCCTCAAGGATTCCGCGCAAGAGCTGGCGCTGATGGAGTTCACCCCGCGCTACTTCGTCGGCAGCAGCACCCAGAACG
>JBGSLE010000320.1:0-21948 GCA_041740875.1 Pontiella sp.
TTTCGTCGAGCAGCATGTAGTCCGCCGGGTTTTTGACCCGGAGGGTGCGGACGTGGGATAGATTGCGGCGCAGACCGGTCTTAACGTAGTAGAGCACCGCACCGGCGGCACCGACCGCGGCAGTGCAGGCCGAACAGCCAAATCCTTCGAGCGAATGGACGTCGAAATGGCGTTTCAGGAAGTCCCGGGCCGTCGCCGGTTCAAACGTCCAGTCCTCGCCGGCGGTCAGCAGGGTGTTGCCCGCTTCCAGCGCGAGGTTGGAAAAGCAGGGATCGGCCAGCTGTTCTTCCGCGACGACGCACTCGGCCGGGGCGTAGCGCGAAAGGTTGGCGTGAACCCCGGCCATGTCGCCGGTCTCCTCGATCCAAAACTCGCCGGTCGAAAGGTCGAGCATGGCGAGGCCGAAGCGGTCGCGCTCCCGGTACAGGCCGGCCAGGTAGTTGTTCTGGTTCCGGTCGAGCGCCACCTCGTCGAGGATCGTGCCGGGGGTGACGATCCGGGTCACGTCGCGCTTGACCACGCCCTTGGCGGTGGCGGGATCCTCGATCTGTTCGCAGATGGCCACCTTTTTGCCGGCTTTGACGAGCCGTTCGAGGTAGCCGGCGGCGGAATGGTAGGGCACGCCGCACATCGGCGTGCTGTGGCGCTTGGTCAGCGTGATGTCCAGGATGTCGGAGGCGGTTTTCGCATCGTCGAAGAACATTTCATAGAAATCGCCCAGCCGGAAAAAGAGGATCGTGTCCTCCGGCAGCTCGCGCCGTATCTTGCGATACTGCGCCATCATGGGTGTTTCCTTTTCCGCCATGCTCCTCCCCGAAAACCAAAGGGCGACAGTTTAGGCACCGCCGGAACCGAATCAACCACCAAACGCGGCAAAACCCCGCGCGGAGCGGTTTTGTTGCGTCTTTAAAGCACCATGGTTACGAGGTAGTCGATCCACGCATCCATGCCCGCGCCGGTCTTGGCGCTGAGCTCGAGCACATGCGCCCCGGGCTGGACGTGCTGGATGTATTGGCGGCAGGCGGAACGATCCCAGCCGAGGGTTTCGGCCAGATCCATTTTGGTGAGCAGGATGGCTTTGGCGATGGCGAACAGGGCGGGATATTTAATGGGCTTGTCTTCGCCTTCCGGGGTGGAAAGCAGGGCGACCTTGAAGCTTTCCCCGAGGTCGAAGGCGGTGGGGCAAACCATGTTGCCGACGTTTTCGATGAAGAGCAGGCGGGTCTCCTTGCCGATGACATGGGGCAGGGCGTGCGCCACCTGGTGCGCGTCGAGATGGCAGGAGCTGATGGTTTGGATCTGGTGGATCGGGGCCCCTTTTCCGGCGAGCCGCCGGGCGTCGCGGTCGGTCTGCTGGTCGCCGGTGATGACCGCGCAGGGGATGTTTCCCCGGAGGCGTTCGAGCGTTTTTTCCAGCAGGAGGGTTTTCCCGGAGCCCGGAGCGGAGATCAGGTTGATGGCCATGATGCTTCGTTCCGCCAGCCAGCGGCGGTTTTGTTCGGCCAATTCATCGTTCCGGGCGAGTATTTTTTGTTCGAGGACGATGGTCTTGGAAGGGGTTGCGCCTTCCCCATGGCCGTGGGGGTGGCCGTGCCCATGGTCGTGATGGTGGTGGTTCGCCTGTTCGCATCCGCATGTTTCGCACATAGCCGCACCTCCGAGATGACGGGGAAAAACTACAGGCTGGCCGGTTGCAAGGCGATGCCAAAACGGAAATTCCACGGATGGGGCATGCTTGACCTTCGCTGGGGGCTCGGGTAGCTTGTGCGCTCGTTTTTTCGGGACGGACCGCCCAAAGGCAGGCAACACAAGTTTATGAATGATCTCAGTCTTATCCGCAATTTTTCGATCATCGCCCACATCGACCACGGAAAGTCGACGCTGGCCGACCGCATGTTGGAGCTGACCCATACGGTGGAGCAGCGCAAGATGAAGGAGCAGCTGCTCGATTCGATGGACCTCGAGCGGGAGCGCGGCATCACGATCAAGGCGCACCCGGTGACGATGAAATTCAATGCGAAGGATGGTAAAATCTACACCTTCAACCTGATCGACACCCCCGGCCACGTCGATTTTTCCTACGAGGTTTCCCGCAGCCTCCAGGCGTGCGAGGGCGCGATTCTCGTGGTGGACGCCGCACAGGGGGTCGAGGCCCAGACGGTTTCGAACGCCTATCTGGCGGTCGATAACGGGCTGGACATCATTCCCGTGCTCAACAAGGTCGAACTGCCCAACGCCAACGTCCTGGAGGTCAGCCAGCAGATCGAGGACATCCTGGCCATCGACGCCTCGGACGCGTTGCAGGTCAGCGCCCGGAGCGGGCTCGGGGTCGCGGCCGTCCTGGAGGCCGTGGTGGAGCGGATCAAGCCGCCCCATCCCTCCAAGGATGAATTTACGCGCGCGCTGGTGTTCGACTCCAAATACGACGCGTTCCGCGGCGTGGTGGTCTATCTGCGCCTGTTCAGCGGTTCACTCAAGGCGGGCGACAAGGTTCGCGTGATGAGCTCTGGCCAGGACTATGAAATCAAGGAGGTCGGCGTTTTCACCCCCGGCATGGTCAAGCGCAAGGAGCTGGGCGAAGGGTCGGTGGGCTACGCGATCGCCAACATCAAGGATGCCTCCGAAATCCAGATCGGCGACACGATCACCTTGGCCAAGACGCCCGCCCCCGACGCGCTGCCGGGTTTCAAGGAGATCCATCCGATGGTCTTTTCGGGGATCTATCCGGTGGAGACGAGCGACTACGAAAAGCTTGGCGCCAGCATGGACAAGCTCAGGCTCAACGATTCGGCCTTCACCTTCCAGGCCGAGTCGTCGATCGCGCTGGGATTCGGCTTCCGTTGCGGCTTTCTCGGTCTCCTGCACATGGAGATCATCCAGGAGCGCCTGCGGCGCGAATTCGACCTCGACATCATCGCGTCCTACCCGAACGTGGTCTACAGGGTGGTGATGAAGAACGGCGAGGAGTGCGAGGTCGACAATCCCGTCAACCTTCCGGATCAAAGCAACATCGACCACATCGAAGAGCCGATGATCATCGCCACCATCATCTGCCCGACCGACTACATGGGCGAAATGCTCCAGCTGATCATGGATCGGCGCGGCGAGATCACCAAAACCGACTCGATCGACGGCCACCGCGTGATGTTCACCAGCCGCATGCCGCTCAACGAGGTGCTGATCGATTTCTACGACAAGCTCAAGACCATCAGCCACGGTTACGCCTCGATGGACTACGAGTACGACGCCTACCAGCCCGGCGACCTGGTCAAGCTCGACATCATGATCCATAGCGAGGTGGTGGACGCCTTTTCGTGCATCGTCCACCGCTCGAAGGCGGAATACCGCGGCCGGCAGATGTGCAAGTCGCTGCTCGACGTCATTCCCCGCCAGGCGTTCGCGGTGGCGCTGCAGGCGGCGGTCAACGGGAAGATCATCGCCCGCGAAACCATCCGCGCCTACCGCAAGGACGTGACGGCGAAGTGCTACGGCGGCGATATTTCCCGCAAGCGCAAGTTGCTCGAACGGCAGAAAGAAGGCAAAAAGAAGCTCAAGAAAATCGGCAAGGTGAACATTCCGCAGGAGGCGTTCATCGCCGTCTTGAAAACCAACCAGCAATAAGGCAGGCCATGATCGGACTTTTGAAACGGCGGAAGTTGCGCAAGCAGTTGAAGGAATACCTGCACGCGGCGCGGCATGCGCGCCACATGCGCGAGGACATCGCCGATCCGAAGGATCTCGCCGCGCTGGCCCGGGCCGAAGAGGTGGTGCGCGGGATTTTCGAGGCGGGGCGGGGATCCGATATCGACCAGGCGCTGGAAACCATTTCCGCCGCGACCGACAAGGTCTACCCGCTGGCCTACCGCACCGGCATCCGCGAAAACGTCGAGGTCGTCATCGTCGCCCTCGCCGCCGCCATGGCGATCCGCGCCTTTTTCTTCCAGCCCTTCAAGATACCGACCGGCTCCATGCAGCCGACCCTCAACGGGATCACGACCGAGGCGAAGCTCGGCGGCAACCTCACGGATGTGCAGCCGCTGCGGTTCGTCAAATGGCTGCTGACCGGCACCTCCTACAAGGAATACCGCGCGAAGGCGACGGGCATGGTGGAAAGCATCCGCCCCGGGCGGGATGCCTTCATCGTCGTTATCGGCGGGGTGGAGCATAAAATCCCCTCCTACATGGAGGAATCCATTCTGGACCGGACCCCCCTCGGCGCGCGCAGCCTGCTGAAGCCCTCCTATTCCAAGGGCGATGTCTTTGCGTCGGCCACGGTCATTGCCGGCGACCACATCCTGGTCAACAAGATGAAGTATAATTTCATGCGGCCCGAACGGGGCGATATTTCGGTGTTCGACACCAAGCACATCGCCCATGAGCAGGTGCGCAAGGATACCTTCTACATCAAGCGCATGGTCGGCCTGTCCGGCGAAAAAATCCAGATCCAGAACCGGCGGCTCGTTGCCGACGGCCATGTGGTCTCCGATCCGCCGGCCTTCGAGCGGATCGCCACCGATCCGATCTACGATGGCGGCCACCGCAACGATGGGCAGCTCTACGATGCCGAGGCCTTCATCCAGCTGGCGGACAACGAATATTTGATGATGGGTGACAACACCCGGCCGAACATGAGCCTCGACGGGCGCTTCTTCGGCGGGGTTCTCCGCGAGGATTTCCAGGGACCGGCTTTCTTCGTCTACTGGCCCTTCCGCGACCACTGGGGCATCGTGCGCTAAAGGCGGAAAAATTTGGCCAAATTGCGGGTTGACTTGATGCGCCCCTTGGCTATCCTCCCATCTTCCTTTTCCGAATGGGAAACGAGTTTGATTAAACGGAGTCGATAAACTATGCCGAATTTGAAGAGCGCCAAGAAGAGAATGCGCCAGAACGTGGTTCGCCACGACCGCAACGTGCAGGTACGCAGCCGCATCAAGACGGCCCGCCGCAACATGATGGAAGCCCTGGCATCCAGCGATGCCGAAAAGAGCGCCGAAGCCCTGCGCATCTATAGCTCCGTCCTCGACAAGGCGGCCAAGATCGGCGTCATCAAGAAAAACACCGCCGTCCGCCGCAAGACGAATGCCTCCAACGGCGTGCGCAAGATCGCTCCCGCCTCCGCCTCCTAGTCCGAGCGTTTCGGATCAAGGAATGCAAAACCCGCCTGATGGCGGGTTTTTTTTGCGTTTGGGATGTTTGCCTAGCCGTCCGCTGGGCGCTACGTGTTTTGGTAGTCGATGATGGTTTGGCGGTAGGATTCGGGGAACCCTACGTCGAATCGCCGGCCCTTCATGCGCAGGCCGACAAACCCCTCCTCTTGGCGCAGGCGGTCGAGGCAGGAGGTCAGCTGGAATTCGCCGCGCTCGCGCACGTTGCGGCTGATGTTTTCCTCCAGCAACCCGAAGATGCGCGGGGTCAGGATGTATTGGCCGAAGATGGTCAGGAAATGGCCCTCTTTCACGTCCCTCGTCGCCAAGTGTTCCCGGGCATAGTCCGCCGACGGCTTTTCGGCGAATTCGGTGATGGAAAGCAGGCTGCCGCCCTCTTCCCAGACCCCGGTGGCGCAACCGAAGAACTTGACCTTGTCTTCGGGCGTTTCCTGCAGGCCGACCACGCTCTTGCCGGTCCGCTCGTACAGATCCATCAGCTGCTGGATGCAGGAGGTGTCCGTGTCCGAGGCGAACAGGTGGTCGCCGAGCATCAGGATGAACGGTTCGTTGCCGACCCACTCCTTGGCGCAATGCACGGCATGCCCGAACCCTTCCTGCGAATCCTGGACGACCAGCTTCACCTTGTTGCCGAGATCCATGACATGCTGCATGTATTTCTGGTCGGACTGCGAAAGCTTGTTGGCGTGCTCGACCGGCAGGTGCTTGTGGAAAAAGGTTTCGAACAGCTTGCGGTCGGCCTCCTGGATGATGATGGCGACCTCCTCGATGCCCGCGCCCAGCACCTGTTCGACGATCGCCATGATGACCGGCTTGGCCCGTCCGTCGCGGTCGATGATCGGGAACATCTCCTTTTTCAGCGCCTTGGTGGCGGGGAAGAGCTGGTTGCCGAAGCCGGCGGCGGGGATCACGGCTTTGCGCAGGCGGCGGACGGATTCGATGTCCAGGCGCATGCAGTGCATTTTCAGGTCGCGTTCGATGATTTCCATCAGGCGGCTTTGGGATTCGGCGTCTTTCGCCAGCAGCTGGACGGTTCCGTCGCCCTGGGATCCGACGCCTTTTCCTCCGAGCATGTAGGGCTGGATCGGTTCGTAGGAAAGCAGCCGGTGCAGCACCGGCGCGGTGAGCTGCGAGGGGCAGGCGGGGATGAGGTGTTCGTCGAATTTGGCCTGCGCCTGGTTCATCAGCGCGCCGACTGCGGGGGCGTCGCCGCTGCGCAGGGCGATGGTGGCCTTGCGGCAGATTTCCGCGTTGATCGGCCCCAGGTATTCCTGCACCTTGCGCTGGAGCGCGTCGGCGGCAAAGGGATAGCACTGGTTGAGCTTGGAGAGGATTTCCTTCGTGTCCTTGAAGGCTTTCAGGTCGACGATCACGTAGTGGAGCGGCTGGGGAATGTTCAGCTCCTGGACGTCGAGCCGGTCGCCGTCGAACGTCATGACCACCGGACGGTTGCCATAGGCGCAGCCTTGGTCGAGCCGGCCGCAGCGCGAGGGGGTGGTGATTTCGCCCATGTAGGCGAATTCCATCTCGCCGCGGATGGTCATCTTGAGGTCGTAGATACGGTTGAACGCCCGGGCCACGAGGACGCAGATCGCCGCCGAGGAGGAGAGCCCCTTCTGGATCGGCAGGTCGGTCAGGTAGTTGTCGATTTCGAGGCCCCGGACCTGGTAGTGGGTGAGAATTTGGTAGGCGACGCCGGCGGCATAGCTGGCGAACCCTCCTTTCAAGGCGGTCTCGAGCAGGGCTTCCCGCTCCATGGGAATCTCGAACGGCCCTTTGCGGGTACCGTCTTCGAATGCGGCCTTCAGGATGAGCTTTTCGGGGTGGGGCTTGACCTCGGCGTGCAGCCCTTGGTTGGTGCCCACGATCACGGCATAGCCTTTTTCGATGCCGGCGTTGATGCGCCGATAGCCGCCGGCCCAATCCGAATGCTCGCCAAAAAGACAAATCCTGCCCGGTACGAAGATCTTCATAGAATGCCCCCAAAGTTTAAGCGCTATGTAATTGCATGATCCGCGGTGCCTTGGAAATCTAAAAAGCCAGTGAAGTTTGTTTAGCGGCTGGTTTGGGAGGGTTCGATGGCAATGCTTGTCAAAAACGTAGTTTTCAATGGATGCCCGGTGGATGTCTTGATCGAGGGCAACCGGTTCAAACAAATCGAACCGGGGATCGATCCGGCGGGTTGCGACGTGCTGGAGGGCCGGGGCATGGCGCTGGTGCCCGGTTTTGTGAACGCCCACACCCACGCGTCGATGACCCTGATGCGCGGCTATGCCGACGACCTATCCCTCCATGACTGGCTTTCGAACCATATCTGGCCGCTGGAGGCGCAGATGGGCGAGGAGGACATCTACCACGGCGCGCGCCTGGCCTGCCTGGAAATGATCCGATCCGGCACCACCTGCTTCAACGACATGTACTGGCATTTCCACGGCGTGGCCCGCGCGGTCGAGGAGATGGGTTTGCGGGCGATGCTCTCCTCCGTCTTCATCGATTTCAACGATGCCGAAAAAGCCGCCGCGCAACGCGAATTGACCATCCAACTGTTCGAGGAGTCGAAGCGGTATTCCGGCCGGATCGGTTTTGCGCTGGGCCCCCACGCCCCCTACACCGTGTCCGAGGAATCGCTCCGCTGGGCGAAGCGGTTTGCGGATGAAAACGGGTTGCTGCTGCACATCCACCTCTCCGAGACCGAAAAGGAGGTGCTCGACTGCGTGGAACGGCACGGCGTGCGTCCGGTGGAGTGGCTGGAGCGGATTGGGTTCCTTGGGCCGAACGTGGTGGCCGCACACGTTATTCACGTGACCGACACCGAGATCGGGATTTTGGCGCGCAACCAGGTGAAGGTCGTCCACAATCCGGCCTCGAACATGAAACTCGCCTCGGGCAGCTTTCCCTATCGGCGGATGCGCGGGCGCGGGGTGGAGGTCTCCCTCGGCACCGACGGATGCGCCTCGAACAACAACCTCAGCATGCTCGAGGAGATGAAGATCGCCGCCCTGCATGCCAAGCTGGTCCACAACGATCCGACCGTGCTGACGGCCTCCGAAGCGTTCGCAATGGCGACGCAAAACGGAGCCCGTGCGCTGGGGCTGGATTGCGGAAGCATTGCGCCGGGGCGGTTGGCCGATTGCCTGCTGGTGGATCCCTCGAACCACCGCCTCGCCCCGGGATATGCGTTGGTCGACGACCTGGTCTATAGCGCCGACAGTTCCTGCATCGACACGGTGATCTGCGATGGCCGGATCCTGATGCGGAACAAAAAGATCCAAGGGGAAGAGGAAATCGTGGCCGCCGCCCGGAAGTACAAAGAAAAGTTCCAATGATTGGGGGAACGGGAGGAGGTCAACCCCCAACCATTGGAACACGGGAGATCGCGGGAATCAGAGAATGGCCGCGACGACCATCAGGCCAATCATCGCGACGCCGGTTAGCGCCATGGAAACTTCGATGGCAATTATAGACCATGTTTTCATCGGGTTTCTCCTTCCATAAAGCATATAGCGTGATCCATGCCAGATTTTGGGAGAAATCCAGCTGGCTGCTCACATGCCTCGTCGCGATCGAAATCGGCTTCATGGGATGGCTAATGACGGATGTGCGTACCGATGGTCGGCAGGCCGGTGAAACAAATCGGTCGGTTCCCGCGGTGCCGTTGGCGTCGTCCGCCGCCTACATGATCACGGGTTTCGCATTCCCGATAAGGGGTTCCCTCCGTTGGGATAGGAGGCGAATAACCCTTGGCGGATGGGGCTTTTGGGAAGGCAGGAGAGCGGAAACGCCAGCAGGGTGGTGAGCGCCTTCGCAGGCGTGATCGGCCACTGGGCAAAAAGGCTCCGAAAATGTTCCAGCCCCCGGCGGATTTCTGCTAGCTTGTGCCGCCATTGGAACCCGGAAAGGATGTTGGATGAACAAGGCTGAGTTGATCGTGGCGCTGGATGTGCCGAATGCCGCTGCCATGGAGGAGACGCTCCAGGCCATGCCCGATTTCATTGAATGGTACAAGGTGGGGCTCGAACTCTTCTGCGCGGAGGGGCCGGCCGTGCTGGAACCGCTGAAGCGGCGCAACAAGAAGATTTTCCTCGACCTCAAATTGCATGATATTCCACGCACCGTGGGCAACGCCGTCCAGACGGCGGCGGCGCACGGGGTAAACCTGATGACGGTCCACGCCATCGGCGGTCGCGCCATGCTCGAAGAGGCGGCGAAGGCGGCCAAGGCCTGCGCCCATCCGCCCAAGCTCGTGGCCGTGACCACCCTGACCAGCCTAGGCCAGGATGACTTCAAGGATCTCGGCATCGCCCGATCCGTGGCGGAACAGGCGCTGGAGCTGGGGCGGCTGGCCATTTCGTCGGGCATCGATGGCTTGGTGACCAGCGCGCACGAGGCCAAGGTGCTGCGCGCAGCCTTCCCGGACGCGATCCTAGTGACGCCGGGCATCCGCATGCCCGAAGGCGATGTGGGCGACCAGAAGCGCGTGGCGACGCCTTCGTTTGCCGTGGAGCAGGGCGCCACCCACCTGGTGGTGGGCCGGCCGATCCTCCAGGCGGCCGATCCGGCCGCCGCCGCGTCCGCCATGATCGAAGACATGAACAAGCAGGGGCGATGATGACCAAACCAAAGGTTTTGATAATTACGGGCTATGGCGTGAACTGCGAGGCGGAGTCCGCCCATGCGTGGAAGCTTGCCGGGGCGGAGCCGGAACTCGTTCACCTGAACGACCTGCTGGGCGATCCCGGCCAACTGGAAAAGTTCCAGGCGATGATGTTCATCGGCGGTTTTTCCTACGGCGACCACATGACCAGCGGCCACGTTTTCGCGCTGCGGGTCAAGCACCACATGCAGCCGCAGTTGCAGAAGTTCATCAACGGCGGAAAGCTCGTCCTGGGCATCTGCAACGGCTTCCAGGTGATGACCAAGATGGGGTTGCTGCCGGGATTGGACGGGGACTATTTCACCCCCAAGGTTTCGCTGATGCAAAACGATTGCGGCACGTTCCAGAATTTCTGGTGCGACATCCGCTTCGAGGAACAATCCCCGTGCGTCTTCACCAAGGGCTTGGGCACCTTGCCGCTGCCGGTCCGGCATGGCGAAGGCAAGATCTTCACGCTCGATGCCGCCCTGCTCGGACGAATCGAAGCGGAAGGATGCGTCGCCGCGCGCTATGTTGCAAAGGACAACCGGCCGACGCAGCAATTTCCCTTCAACCCGAATGGATCGCTCAACGCGATCGCCGGGCTGTGCGATCCGACCGGACGCATCTTCGGCATGATGCCGCACCCGGAAGCCTACCTCTTTCCCGAAAACCACCCCAACTGGGACAAGCAGAAGCTCGCCGGCACATTGCCGGCGCGCGGGCTTGGCTTGAAGCTGTTTGAAAACGCGGTGGAGTTCATCGTCTCGGGAGGTTAGCAGCCGATCCCATGCCCGGAAGCGTCCAGGAGTTCCTGAAGCAGTTGCGCGGCGCGCAGTTTCCGCAACTGTTCAACTATCTGCCGGGCATCTACTTCGTGGTCAAGGACCGCGACGGCAGGGTGGTGATGGCCAACGAAGTGGCGGTGCGGCTATGCGGCTTCGCGAACGAGGCGGAAATGGTCGGCAAGACCGACCACGACATCTTTGCCACGGAGCGGGCCGACGCCTACGTCGAGGACGATCGCCGCGTGTTTGAAACCGGCGAACGCATCGTCGAGCGGGTGGAGCTGGCACCCGATCCGGACAATTCGATCAACTGGTTCGTCACCACCAAAATCCCGCTCTATTCGCACGACGGGCGGATCATCGGCTTGGCCTGCATTGCGCGCAACATGGCCGACGCCTTTGAAACGCTGCGCCCCTATGCCGAAATGAACGAAGTGCTCGAATACGTCCGCGCACACTATGCCGATCCGATCCGGATCGAGGATCTGGCCGGGATGGCCAACCTTTCCCCTTCGCAGTTCGAGCGCCGCTTCAAGAAGGTTTTCCAGCTTACGCCCACCCAGCACCTCCTCAATGTGCGCATCCGGGCGGCGTGCAACCTGCTCCTGGACACCCACGACACGATCGCGGCGATCGCCCTGGCGGCCGGCTTCTACGACCAGAGCCACTTAAACCACTGCTTCCACAAGAAAATGGGTGTTTCTCCGGGCGAATACCGCCGGCAAGGCCGCAAGCGCCTGTGGTGATAGGCTTCGCTTGCGGAAGGATTATCGCGGGCAAAACAAAGGGCAAAACAAAGCCAGAAAAGATTTTCCTACTTTAGAAATATATGGAAATCTCTGGGAAACTAGCAGGGGTATTCCATGAAGACGATGCAGACGGGAGTGGTGCTGTTGCTGTGTGCGGTTTCCGCAGTGTTTAGCCAGGATAAGGCGTTTTTTCGCCTATCGAGTCCGTCCAACGCGGTGATTACCGGATTTGATCCGGTTGCGGGAAACATTTCCTGGTCGAACGATGTTGCGGGAGTGACGAACCAGCTCCAACGGGCTTATGGACTGGACGGTACGAGCAACTGGATGGATTTTGTCCAACTGGTTTCCTCTTCGGGGGTAGCCGGTACGGAACGGATCATCGATCTTGATCCTCCCGAAGGAATGGCCTTGATCCCCGCTGGCAGCTTCAACATGGGGGACAACATGGACGGCGCGGCATCGGCCCAGCCCGTCCATAGCGTCTACGTGAGCGAGTTCTACATGGACAAGACCGAGGTCACCAAGGCGCAGTGGGACGCGGTATACACCTGGGCGATGGCCAACGGCTACCAGTTCGACCGCGTTGGTTCTGGCAAAGGATCCAACCACCCGGTGCATATAGTGAGCTGGTACGATGTGGTGAAGTGGTGCAACGCGCGCAGCCAAAAGGAGGGGAAGACGGCGGTTTACACCGTCGGCGGTAGCGTCTACAAGACCGGGCAGGCCGCGCCCGACTGCGACTGGAGCGCCAAGGGCTACCGCCTGCCGACCGAGGCCGAGTGGGAAAAGGCCGCCTGCGGCGGCCTTTCCGGACGACGATTCCCGTGGGGCGATACCATCCAGCACACGCGGGCGAATTATTACAGTTCCACTTCATACAGCTACGACAACAGTTCAACGAGGGGCTACCACCCGGACTACGACAACGCTCCAATGCCCTACACCGCGCCGGCCGGCAGTTTCAGCGCGAACGGCTACGGGCTGTACAACATGGCGGGCAATGTGTGGGAGTGGTGCTGGGATTGGTATGACGAAGCGTATTATGCAACGTCGCCTTCGTCGAACCCATGTGGGCCCTCTTCGAGCTCCACCCGCGTGCTTCGCGGCGGCGGCTGGCTCACCTACGCCTACTACTGCCGCGTGGCCAATCGCGACGGCATCCCCCCGGGCATCGTGAGCTTCTACTACGGGTTCCGGGCTGTCCTGCCCGCAGGTCAATAGCGCGCTCAAGCAAGGATAGGCAAATAAAGGGACGCCAGGCTGTCCGGTGAAGGGGGAGGCACGCTAAAGCGTGGACTACGAACGGGGAAAGAAAGAGTCCCGCCGGCAAAATGGGTTGCGATCCAGCACCCGATCCATTGCGCGCGGCGATCTACACCGGGAGGCCTTTTTTTTACAATACGCCGTGTCGCGCCTCCGGTAGTTTCCGTACATTGGAGGTCGAAATGAAAATTCCGTTTATGCTGGTGGCCCTCATGCTGTCCGTGTGCCGGGGCGACGCGCCGCCCCCCGGATTTGAGCCGTTGTTCAACGGCAAGGATTTGTCGGGCTGGTGGGGCCTGGATACGGAAGATCCCGCCAAGTGGATGGCCCTGCCGCCGAAGGAGCTCGCGGCGAAGCGGAACGCCAGCCTGGCCGACATTGCCCAGCATTGGCGCGCCGAGAACGGCGAGCTGGTCAACGACGGGCAAGGGCTCTTTTTGACCACGGAGCGGAACGTTGCCGACTTCGAGCTGTTGCTGGAATACAGGACCGTTGCCTTGGCCGACAGCGGCGTCTACCTGCGCGGCATCCCGCAGGTGCAGATTTGGGACCACACCGAGCGGGACAAGTTCAAGCTGGGGGCGGACAAAGGCTCGGGCGGCTTGTGGAACAACAAGAAAAACCTGGCGGGAAAACATCCGCTGGCACTGGCCGACAAGCCGTTCGGCGAATGGAACCGGATGCGCATCCTGATGGTGGGCGAGCGGGTGACGGTGCAACTGAACGACCAGCTGGTTGTCGACCATGCCCGGATGGACAACTTTTTCAATCCCAAGCTCCCGCTGCCGCGCACCGGGCCGATCCAGTTGCAGACCCACGGCGGCGAGATCCGCTGGCGGAACATCTTCATCCGCGAGATCGGGGCGGACGAGGCGAATAAGATGCTCGCTGCCAAAGGCGGCGCAGGGTTCGTTCCTGTTTTTGACGGCGTCAGCTTCGCTGGCTGGGCGGGGGACACGAACAACCATGAAATCGCCGGTGCGGCAATCCGCTGCAGGCCGAAAAAAGGCGGAACCGTCTTCACTGAAAAGGAGTACGCCGACTTCGCGGCACGGCTGGAGTTCATGCTTCCACCCGGCGGCAACAACGGGTTGGCGATCCGCTATCCGGGCAAGGGAAACCCCGCCTACGCCGGCATGTGCGAACTGCAGGTGCTCGACAACGAGGCGCCGAAATACGCCAAGCTCGATCCACGGCAGTTCCATGGTTCGGCCTACGGCATGGCCGCCGCCCACCGCGGCTACCTGCGCAAACCGGGCGAGTGGAATTTCCAGGAGGTGGTGGTGCGGGGATCGACCATCGTCGTGGAGCTGAACGGAACCGTGATCCTTGACGTTGATTTGGCCACCATCACCGAGGTCAAGGGAAACGCCGCGCATCCGGGCAAGGATCGCACAAGCGGGCATTTTGGCTTTGCCGGGCACAACGACCCCGTGGCCTTCCGCAACATTTCCATCAAGGAGCTGGACCATGAATCCCAAAGCAAATAGACGCTCGTTTCTTAAAACCTCGGCCTGCGCGGGAGCCAGCCTTCCGCTCTTCAACATCGGCGCGGCGGGTGCCTCGCCCAATGGAAAAGTGAACCATGCCAGCTTCGGGGCGTCGGGACAGGCCTTTGCGGACATTAGCCGCCTGGCGCGCAGCGAGCATTTCAACCTTGTGGCCGTGGCGGAGGTGGACGACCGCCATCTGGGAAAACTGCGGGAGGTGTTCCCCAACGTGAAGGTCTACAAGGACTGGCGCGTGCTGCTGGAAAAGGAGCGCAAGAACCTCGATTCGGTCAGCGTCGCCACGCCGGATCACATGCATGCGCCGATGGCCGTGACGGCGATGAACCTCGGGCTGCACGTGTACGGCGAGAAACCCCTTGCGCACGATTTGTATGAAACGCGGCGGATGGCGGAGATCGCCCGCGAGCGCGGGCTGGTCACCCAAATGGGCATCCAGCTTGCCTCCAGCACGTACGAACGGTTGGCGGTCAGGATGGTCCAGGACGGCGTGGTCGGCAAAGTCAAGGAGGTGCATATCTTCAGCCACAAGACGTGGGGCGATCCGGTGCCCCGCCCGGAGCGGAGCGACCCGGTTCCCGCAGGACTGGACTGGGATCTGTGGTGCGGCGCGGGGCCGGCGATGCCCTACATCGAAGGCTACTGCCATCCCGGCCAGTGGCGCAAGCGGCTCGCCTACGGCACCGGCACGCTCGGCGACATGGGGTGCCACATCTACAGCCCGATGTTCGCCGCGACGGGGCTCAAGGCTCCGCTGTCGGTGAAGTCGCTGGGCGGGGTGCCTAACCGGCACAACTGGGCCGTCGATGAAAAGTTTGAATACCTCTTCCCCGGCAACGCCTTGACCAGCGGCCAGACGCTCAAGGTGACCTGGTACGACGGCGCGCAACGGCCGCCGCAGGAGTTGACGGAACTGTTTGGCGAGCAGATGCCGGATCAAGGCGGGATCTTCGTTGGAACGGAAGGGGTGCTGCTGGCGCCGCACATGGCCTTGCCCGTGCCGTATCCGCGCGAAAAGTTCGCGGAATACCGCTATCCCAAGCTTCCGGCGCGCGACCACTACCTGGACTTCATCGATGCGGTGCGCGGCGAAAACGTGAAGCCGATTGCCGACTTCGCCGACTATGCCGGACCGCTGACGGAAACCGTCTTGCTCGGCGCATTGTCTTCCCGCTTTCCGAACGAAACGCTGGAATGGGATGCCGTCCACCTGCGCTTCAAGAACCACGATGCGGCGAACGGGTTCATTCGGCGGGAGTACCGCGCAGGGTGGGAGGTGGAAGGTTTATCATGATGAACGTGGGTATCATCGGAATGGGGTTCATGGGAGGCGTCCACCTGCGGAACTGGCAATCGATCGGCGGGGCCAGGGTCGTGGCGGTCTGCGACGCCCACCCCATCTCCGGAGCGGCCAGGCAGGGAAACCTCGATGTCGCTTCGGAGCGGCTGGAGTTGGAAGGTGTCGCGATCTATGCCGATGCCGGTGAAATGCTGGCCCGCGAGAAGCTCGATGCCGTTTCGATCGCGCTGCCGACCCACCTGCATGCATCGGTTTCAATCCAGTGCCTGGAACACGGTGTTCATGTGCTGTGCGAAAAACCGATGGCGCTGAACGTGGCGGACTGCGACCGGATGATCGATGCCGCAACGCGGTCGGGTAGGCATCTGATGGTCGCCCATTGCATCCGGTTCTGGCCGGAGTATGCATGGGCGAAGCGGGCGGTTGCAGGCGGCGCATACGGCAAGGTGCTGGCGGCCGATTTCCAGCGGCTTTCTGCGCCGCCGGATGGCGGAAGCTGGTTTGCGGATGCCTCCCGGAGCGGCGGGGTCGCCTTGGATCTGCACATCCACGACCTGGACTACATCCAATACCTGCTCGGGAATCCGCAACGGATCCGCTCGGTGGCCTCCCGGTTCGGCAATGGCGTGCCGGGGCACGTCCATACGATTCTTGACTACGGCGATGGCCGCGCCATTTCGGCGACGGCAAGCTGGATGATGCCCCCGTCGTTCGGTTTCAGGATGGGCTTTCGCATCGTGCTGGAAAAGGCGGCGTTGGTGTTCGATTCGCTAGCCGCAGACACCCTGAAGGTCTATCCCTCCGCCGGCGACGCCTTTGTTCCCGTGTTTGAAAAGGGCGACGGCTACAAGGGCGAGATCGAATATTTTTTCAAGCTGGTTGCCGGAAACAACACGGAGACCGTCATCACGCCGGAGCAAGCGCGCGAATCGGTTCGGCTGGCGCTGGAGGCCATGAAGCCATGAAGCAACCCCGCCGCCCGATCGGAATTTGCACCTGGTCGCTCAACAACGACCTCGACCGGGTTTCCCGGGTCTTGGAAGCAACGGGGTTGTCGCATATCCATCTCGGCATCGCCGCCCTCGATGTGTTTCGCGATAGCATCGGGCAAGGCCGCGTCAGCGTTAGCGCGACGATGGTCGGGTTTCCGCAGGAGGATTATTCCACGCTAGGGAGCATCCGCAGGACCGGCGGCATCATGCCCGACGATTGCTGGGAAGGGAACCGGCGAACCATGCTGGAGGCCATTGGATTGACGTCCGGGCTTGGCGTTGGATTGCTCTCGTTCCATGCGGGCTTCATCGACCACGAAGACGCGGAAGGCTACCGGAAGTTTTGCGCGCGCCTCCTCGGTTTGGCCGATGCCGCCCAAGAGCAGAAGGTCGTGCTGTTGATGGAAACCGGGCAGGAGAGCGCCGGGGATCTGCGCCGTTGCCTGGAGGAGCTTGGCCATCCGGCGCTCGGGGTCAATTTTGATCCGGCGAACATGATCCTGTACGGCAAAGGCGATCCGATCGAGGCGATCCGGATTCTTGCGCCGTGGATCAGGCATGTACACATCAAGGATGCGCTTCCCTCCACGGTGTCGGGCGAATGGGGAGCCGAAGTGCCGTGGGGCGACGGGGCGGTTGGTTCCGCGAAGTTTTTGCAGGCGTTGGAGGAGATCGGGTTTTCGGGTGCGCTGGCCATCGAGCGCGAGGCGGGGGATGCACGGGAAAACGACATCAAGCTGGCCGTTGGCCGGCTGGAAAGGGGAAAATGAGCGAACCAGGTAACCATCCATTCATTGGCGCGCGGCTGTCGGCCATGATGTTCCTCCAGTTTTTTACCTGGGGCGCATGGTTTGTCACGGTCGGGAACTACATGCTCAAAGCGGGCTTGGGCGACGCCATCGGCTGGGCCTATTCCGTCGGGCCGATCGCTGCGATCCTCTCCCCGTTCCTGCTGGGCATGGTGGCCGACCGCTTTTTCGCCACGGAACGGATCCTCGGATGTTTGCACATCGCCGGGGGCGTGGTGCTTTTTTGCGCGCCGCTGGCTGTGGACGGCGCGGCATCCGCGCCGGCATTCGTCGGCCTGCTCTTCCTACACACCATCTGCTACATGCCGACGCTCGGACTGGCCAATACGCTGGTCTTCCACAACATCGCCAACCAGGAACGGCAATTCCCGCTGATCCGTGTGTTCGGCACGCTGGGATGGATCGCCGCCAATTTCGTGGTGAGCAAGGTGTTCCACGCCGACGAGACGGCGCTGCCCCTGCGGATCGCGGGCGGAGCGGCCGTATTGCTGGGGCTGTACAGCCTCACCTTGCCGCATACGCCGCCGCCAGCCAAAGGCAAGAAGGTGTCGTTGCGCGACGTATTCTGCCTCGATGCCTTGGCGTTGTTGAAGCAGCGGGATTTTCTCGTCTTCATGGCCGGCTCGCTGTTCATCTGCATTCCGCTGGCGGCCTACTTTGCCTATGCCCCCGTCTTTGTGAACGCGAGCGGTTTGGCCGATCCCGCCTTCAAGATGTCGTTCGGGCAAATGTCGGAAATATTTTTCATGCTTGTCATGCCGCTGTTTTTCGCGCGGCTGGGCGTCAAGAAGATGCTGCTGGTCGGCATGTTTGCATGGGTGGCGCGCTACGGCCTCTTCGCCCTCGGCGCGCCGACCGGGGCGCTCTGGGCGATCTTGGCAGGCATCGCGCTGCACGGCGTCTGCTACGACTTTTTCTTCGTGACCGGGCAAATCTATGTCGACAAGGCGGCCCCTGTCGCAGTGCGCGGCCAGGCGCAGGGCCTACTGATCCTCGTGACGCAGGGATTGGGCATGCTGATCGGCGCGCAGGTGTCGGCCAGGCTTTTTGCCGCGCTGGTCCGTGGCCGCGAAGCGGATGTCCTGCTCTGGTGGCGCACCTACTGGCTGGTTCCCTGCGTCGCCGCCGCCGTGGTCATGGTGCTGTTCGGCGCGTTTTTCAGAAACCGGCACGAGGCGGGCGAAGATGCAGACTAGGCGCTTCTTGGTAACGTTGGCCGTTGCGCTCTGCACCATCTGCGCAACGGCGCAGCGGCGCTTCAACGTCTTGTTCATCATCTCGGACGATCTGGCCGCGACGGCGGTTTCGTGCTACGGCAACCCGGCCTGCCAGACACCGAACATCGACCGGTTGGCGGCGGAGGGAACGCGCTACACCCGCGCCTACTGCCAATTCCCGGTCTGCGGGCCGTCGCGGGCATCGTTCATGTCGGGCTACTATCCGCACGCCTCTGGAACCATGGGCTACACCAGCGGACGGGAAAACATCGGCGACCGGGCGACCTGGAGCCAGCATTTCATGAACAACGGCTACCATGCCGCGCGGGTGAGCAAGATTTTCCACATGGGGGTGCCGGGCGACATCGAGAAGGGATCCGACGGGGCGGACGATGCGGCATCCTGGAGCGAGCGCTTCAACAGCCAAGGCCCCGAATGGCGGGCGCCGGGCGAATCCGAACTGCTGGAGAAAAACCCGGACGGAACCAAGCCGGTCAAGGGGGGCAACACGCTGGAATATGTGAAGGCCGACGGCGACGACCTGGTCCATTCCGACGGCAAAACGGCGCAGAAGGCCTGCGAGCTGATTCGGCAATACAACGACAGGCCGTTTTTCCTGGCGGTCGGTTTTGTGCGTCCGCACGTTCCCTTCGTCGCTCCCCGATCCTATTTCGAACCGTACGACGTGGAGAATATCGTCCTGCCGGAAAAGGTCGCGGGCGACTGGGACGACATTCCAGCGGCCGGAATCAACTACAAGACCAGCAAAAACCTGGATCTGAACCTGCTCCAGGAGAAGAAGGCGGTCGCCGCCTACTACGCTTCGGCGGCCTATATGGATGCGCAGGTCGGCAAGGTGCTGCGCACCCTCCGCGAAGAGGGGCTGGAGGACGACACCATCGTGATCTTCACCAGCGACCACGGCTTCCATCTTTGCGAACATGACTTCTGGATGAAGGTTGGCCTGATGGAAGAATCCGCGCGCGTGCCGCTGATCATCAAGGTGCCCGGCAAGCAGGCGGGGGTCTGCCATTCGTTCGCCGAACTGGTGGATCTCTATCCGACGGTCTCCGAGCTGTGCGGTCTCGCGGTGCCGGATCGCCTGCAAGGCAGGAGCCTTGCCAAAACCCTCGACGATCCCTCCTTTGCGGTTCGCGACGCGGCGTTCTGCGTGAATAAAGACAGCTTTCTGCTGCGCACCGGCAAATGGGCCTACATCCAGCACGGCAAGAACGGCGAACGTGGGTTGCAGCTCTACGACATGGACAACGATTCTCGGCAATACACCAACCTGGCGGCAAATCCCGCGTTCGGCAACGTCGAGGAGGGCTTCAAGAGCCAGCTTGTCGCCAAGCTCCGGGAGGTCGGCGAAAACGACCTGCGCGCGGGCAGGGCAACGGAAAAATGATCGAGCAGCAAGGAACCAACACATGATCAAGCCACGGTTGGATCCGGGGTTTGCCCCGGCGATCCTGCATGAGCGCGACCTTTTCCAAGGCATGCGAACGCCGGAAAGGTTGGTGCTGGCGGTCGAGCGCGAGGATGGCTGCATCGTCCGGCGGGAGCTGGCCGTGGCGTCGGAAGGTTCGGCGCGGAGCGCCGACACGCTTGCGCATGTGGAGCGGGTTGCCAAGTTCATGCTCTGGTCGGCCGGCGGCTGGCGGCTCTACCTGGGCGGCCCAGATTGGATTGGGCGGCATCTTGCCGCAGTTTATACGACCTCTGGAAAACGGGCATTCGATGTCGGGCTGATGGAGCGCATCTACGAAAAAACCTTTGAAACGGTCGCCTGCGCGGCGGAGGCTGTTCCGCCCGCCCGTGAAAACGAGACGGCCATCGGCGGGCATCTGGATGGATGCCGCATTGGATTCGACCTCGGGGCCAGCGACTACAAAGTGGCGGCCGTCCAGGACGGAGTCCCGGTCTTCACCGCCGAAATCCCGTGGGATCCGGTTCGTCAGTCCGATCCGGACTACCACTACAACGCGATCCATCACGGGATCGAATTGGCCGCCGCGCATCTGCCGCGCGTGGATGCCATTGGCGGCAGCTCCGCCGGGGTTTATGTCCACGACCGCCCGATGGTCGCCTCTTTGTTCCGTGCGGTTCCGGTGGATCTTTTCGAGGCCAAGGCCAAAAACATGTTTTGCCGGTTGCGCGACGAATGGGGCGTCCCGCTGGTGGTCATCAACGATGGCGATGTGACGGCGCTGGCCGGCGCCATGGCCCTCCGGAAGCGGGGCATGCTGGGCATCGCCATGGGATCGAGCGAAGCGGGGGGCTTCCTCGACCGGCAAGGGCGCGTGACCGGGCGGCTCAACGAATTGGCGTTTGCTCCGGTCGATTTTAATCCGCGCGCCGCCGCCGACGAATGGTCGGGCGACACCGGCGTCGGCGCGCTCTACTTT
This sequence comes from Pontiella sp., assembly GCA_041740875.1. Taxonomy (GTDB): domain Bacteria; phylum Verrucomicrobiota; class Kiritimatiellia; order Kiritimatiellales; family Pontiellaceae; genus Pontiella. Next base: position 20,836 of record JBGSLE010000320.1, read on the forward strand.
TCACAGCAGGCCGTCGGCCGTCTGGCGCCGGCAGCCGGATTCCATTTTCCGGTAGAGATGGGCCTGCCCGAGCGGCTCAAGGCGGTGCAGGAAAAGGCGGATGCGGGCGATGTGAATGCGCTGGATGTCTTCCGGACCATCGGCGTATATCTGGGCTACACCTTGCCGTGGTACGCGCAGTTCTACGACTACGAAGATGTGCTGGTTCTCGGGCGGGTTGCCTCCGGACGGGGCGGGGAACAGATGACCGAAACGGCGAAAACGGTGCTTGAAAAGGAGTTCCCGGAATTTGCGGCAAAAGTTCAAATCCATGTGCCGGACGAAAAAACCCGCCGCGTTGGGCAGGCGGTCGCCGCCGCCAGCCTGCCGGAGATTGGAAAATGAAAAACCCGTATTTGTCTTTTGTAGAGGCCGTGGCGGAAAATATCCGCGCCGGGAAAAAAATTCCGCGTGGCGGAGTGGAGCCACGCGTTTCGTCCGTTCCTTCCAGCGGGAGAAGCGTACTGCTATTTTCACCGCATCCCGACGACGAGTGCATCACCGGCTTGCTGCCGCTGCGGTTGATGCGCGAGGCGGGAATGAAAATCATCAATGTGCCGGTCACCTTTGGCAGCCATGCGACGCGGCAGGCGGAACGCCAGGAAGAGTTGGAAAACGCCTGCGGGTTCCTCGGCTGGAATCTTCGCGAACGGAACGGGTTCCTGCCATTGGAAACGGCGGATGTCGTTGAAATTCTACAGGCCGAACAGCCTGCGGTCCTTTTCATGCCGCACGCCAGGGATTGGAATTCGCGCCATGTTGCAACCCACTTTCTGGTGATGGGTGCGCTGGCGGAGTTGGGCCCGGCCTTTTCCTGCCTGGTGGTCGAAACCGAATTCTGGGGCGCGATGGAGGATCCGAACCTGATGGTCGAGGCGGACGTCCCGACGCTGGCCGATCTGGTGGCCGCCACTTCGTTCCATGTCGGCGAGGTGGCGCGCAACCCGTATCATTTGTCGTTGCCGGCCTGGATGCAGGACAACGTGCGCCGGGGCGCGGAGCTGGTCGGCGGGCAGGGCGGGGCGGCACCGGACTTCGCGTTTGCGACGTTGTACCGGCTGCGGCGGTGGGTAG
>JBGSLE010000321.1:0-5904 GCA_041740875.1 Pontiella sp.
CGAAAACGTCGGCCTGGCCGAGCGCGCGCTACAGATCGCCCGGGCGCGTTTCGCGGCCGGGCTCAGCACCAACCTGGAGGTCACCCAGGCCAACCTGGAACTGGGCGATGCGCGGCTGGCGCGCTCCCGCGCCCTTTACGAATACAACGTCGCCGCCACCGGAATGAAACACGCCATGGGCACCCTGCTTGAGGAGTATGGACAATGAATAGGAAACCGCGCCCCATCCAGATCGCCTTGCTGGGCCTGGTGGTTCTGCTTGTGCTGCTGATCCTTTTGATGAAGGCCATCAAGCCCGCCAAACCGCAAACACTGGCGGCGGTCGAGGACGCCATGCCGGTCTCGGTTTTGGTGGTCCACCCCACGAATACCGCCGACGTCGTCCTCCTCCCCGCGCTGGTCGAGGCGAATGTGGACGCGCTGCTGGCGGCGGAAAAGGCCGGGCGCATCGTGGCGATCAAGGCCGACCGCGGCGACCGGGTGGAAAAGCGCCAGCTGCTGTTGCAGATCGACGACCGCATCTGGCAGGCCAACCTCCGGCAGGCGAGCATCGCGGCCGAGGAGGCCCGCAAAAACCACGAACGCTTCAAGCAATTGCAAGCGTCCGACGCCGTGGCCGACAGCGAATTCGACAGCATCGAACGCGCCTTCATCCAGGCCGACAGCATGGCCGAAGAGGCCCGCATCAACATCGAGCAGTGCCGCGTCGCCTCGCCCATCGCGGGCATCGTGAACGACCGCTTCGTCGAGACCGGCGAATATGTCCAGTCCGGCACGCCGGTCTTCCAGGTGGTGGACGAGGCGACGGTCAAGGTCGTCGCCCAGATTCCGGAAAAGGACATCTTTTCCATCCGGCCGGGCGACCGCCTGCGCTTCACGGTGCAGCCGCTGCCGAACCGCGTCTTCGAGGGGGAGGTCACCTTCGTGGCCGCCCAGGCCGATAGCCGCAACAACGCCTTCCGCACCGAAATCACCATCGAAAACCCGGATGCCACGCTGCGGCCCGGCATGATCGCGCAGGTCGAATTCCGCCGCGGCACCAAGGCCAACATGGTTTCGCTACCAATGTCCGCCGTGCTCCCCTCGAAGGGCGACCACATCGTCTACCTCGCCAAGGATGGCCAGGCCGTGCGGCGGCGGGTGCTGCTGGAATCGATCACCCGCCAGCGCGCGCTGGTTTCGGCAGGACTGGAGGAAGGCGACCGCGTGATCGTCGAAGGCAACCGCACGCTCAGCGACGGGCAGCGCGTGGAAGCGATTGAACCGGGAACGGCCGAATGATCCTGACCACCTATGCCATCAAGTTCCGCACGGCGGTCTTCGTCTTCATGTTCGTGCTCGTGGGGATGGGCGTCGTTTCGTACAAGACGCTGCCGCGCGAAGGCTCGCCGGACATCACCATTCCGCAGGTGTTCGTCAACATCGTCTACCCCGGCACCGCGCCCGAGGAGATGGAAAACCTCGTCGTAATCCCGATCGAAAAGCGGCTCAACGAACTGGGAAACGTGAAGGAGATTTCGGCGATGGCGGCAGACAGCGTCGCCGTCTTCACCATCGAATACCTCGCTGGCGTGGACGTGGACACCGCCATCCAGCGCGTGAAGGACAAGATCGACCTCGCCCGCCCCGACCTGCCGGACGACCTCGACGAACCGGTGGTCGAAGGGCTCAACTTCAGCACCGACATCCCGATCATGCGCTTCGCCCTCTCGGGCGACCCCGACCTCGAGCGGCTCAAGAGCACCGCCGAATTCCTGCAGGACGGGATCGAGGCGATCTCCGGCGTCAAGGAGGCGCGCATCGCCGGTACGCGCGAGCGCGAAATCCGCATCGAGTTCGACCTGCCGCGTCTCGTGGCCTACAACATTCCGCTCTTCGACGTGCTCGATTTGATTGCCAAGGAAAACGTGACGGTTTCGGCCGGCATGCTGGAGGTCGACCAAAACAAGGTCCAGGTGCGCGTCCCCGGCGAATTCGTACTGGCCACCGAACTGCTCGACCTGGTCGTGGTGCAGCGGGATAACCGGCCCGTCTATTTGCGCGACATCGCCTCCGTTGCCGACAGCTACAAGGATCTCGAAAGCATCTCGCGCATCAACGGCGACCCCGCCGTCTCCGTCGAGATTTACAAGCGCGCCGGCGAAAACTCGGTGGCGCTCATCGACAAGGTCAAGCAGCAGATCGATCCGGCGCGGCTGCCAAAGGACATTAAAATCACCATCGTGCAGGACGATTCCGAGGACATCCGCGACATGCTCGCCGAGCTGGAAAACAACATGGCTTCCGGCTTCCTGCTGGTCATCGTGGTGCTCCTGATATTCATGGGCCGGCGCAACGCCCTGTTCGTCGGCATGGCCATCCCCTTCTCCATGCTGCTCTCCTTCACGGTCATGCAGCTGATGGGCATCACGATGAACATGGTGGTGCTTTTCGCGCTGATCCTCGCCGTCGGCATGCTGGTGGACAACGGCATCGTGATCGTCGAGAACATCTACCGCCTGCACTGCGAAGGGCTTTCCCGCATCGAGGCCGCCCGCCAAGGCTCGGCCGAGGTTGCCTGGCCCGTCGCCACCTCGACGCTCACGACGCTGGCCGCCTTTTCCCCGCTGCTCTTCTGGCCGGACATCATCGGCGATTTCATGAGCTACATCCCCGAAACGCTGATCATCACCCTCACCTCCTCGCTCTTCGTGGCGCTGGTCGTCAACCCCGCCATCTGCTCCGTGCTGATCAAAAAGGGCCGGTTGCGTCTCGACGCCGAGCAAGTGGCGGTCCATCCGTTTGTACGCGCCTACGAATCCACCCTGCGCTCGGCCTTGAACCATCGCGGCACGCTGGTGTTCACCGGCCTGCTGGTGCTCATCCTGAGCGCCCAGCTCTACGGGCGGTTTGGCAACGGGGTCGAATTGTTCGTCGATACCGAACCGCGCGCCGCCCAGATCGAAATCCGCTACCCCGAAGGCACCGCCATCGAAAAAACCGATGCGGTCCTACGGCGCATCGAGTCCTCCATCGCCGGCTGCGAAGACATCGAGTTTATCCTCGCCACCACCGGCCAAGGCATGGGCAGCGGCTTTGCCGAAGGCAACGGAGGCACCTACCTCGGCTCGCTCTACGTCAAGTTTGTCGACGAAAAGGAGCGGACGGGCAGCACCTCCGGACTGATCCAGCAATTCCGCGACCGCATCGGCAAGATTCCCGGTGCCGAAATCACGGTCGAAAAACTGGAGGAAGGCCCGCCGGTCCAGCCGCCGGTCAATATCGAGCTTTCCGGCGAAGACCTCGAAACGCTCAGCGACCTCGCCACCGAAATCAAGCGCAGTATCAGCCCCGTCCCGGGCCTCGTCGACCTGCGCTCGAACTATGAAAACGCCCTGCCGGAACTCCAGTTCATCGTCGACCGCAAGCGCGCCGGCGTGCTGGGGCTCGACACCGAGACGATCGGCTTCTTCCTGCGCACCTCGATCTACGGCACCGAATCGCCGCGCAAGTTCCGCGCCGGCGAAGACGAGTTCGACATCACCGTCCGCCTGCCCCGCCCCGCCCGCGAACAGTTCAACCTGCTCGACGAAATCTACATCCCCGTCAAAGACACCGAACCCGTCCCCCTCTCCTCGCTCGGAACCTTCGAATACACCTCCGGGCGCGGCGTCATCCGCCGCAAGGACCAGAACCGCGTCATCACCATCTCCGGCAACAAGTCCGGCCGCGAATCCAACGAATTGCTGGCCGACGTCGTCCCGATCGTCGACCGGATCAAGCTCCCGCCCGGATACCGCGTCGAATACACCGGCGACAAGGAGGACCAGCAGGAGTCCAAGGCGTTCCTGCTCAAGGCGTTCTGGCTGGCCCTCGCGGGCATCCTCGTGGTGCTGGTGCTCCAGTTCAATTCGGTGCTCCTGCCCTTCATCATCCTGCTCTCCATCGTGCTCTCGATCATCGGCGTCATGTGGGGCCTGCTGCTCACCCGCATGCACTTCAGCATCGTCATGACCGGCGTCGGCATCATCAGCCTGGCCGGGATCGTCGTGAACAACGCCATCGTGCTGGTGGACTGCATCAACCAGCTGAAGGCGAAGGGCTACGAACCCGCCGAAGCGGTCGTGCATGCCGGCCGCCTGCGCCTGCGACCCGTCTTGCTGACCGCCGTCACCACCATCCTTGGCCTGATCCCCATGGCGATCGGCTTCAGCTTCGATGTCCACACCCTGCGCTTCACCACGGGCGGGGCCACCTCGGCCTGGTGGGCGCCGATGGCCATCGCCGTCATCTTCGGCCTGACCGTCTCGACCCTGCTGACCCTCGTGCTGGTGCCGCTGATGTACAGCCTGGCCGATTCCTTTGCCGCCTGGCTCCGCCGCCACGTGCGGATCGGGATCGATTAGCAAAAAATACTAGTTTTTCGGCGGGGGCAGGCTTGCGTTTCGGTCGGATGCTCTTTATGCTGTCACAGTTACGTGGAGATTCCAACGAGACGAGAGGTAAGCTGTGGCAAAACTATCCGACAAGGAGTGGAACGAACTGAAGGAAAAGCTGGGCGCCGGCGGGCGCCTGGAAAAGTTTGTCCTGGCCGAACCCGAACAAGAATACGTCAACTCCCGCGGCATGGAGATCCTGCGCCTGCATGCGACCGACTTCGTGAACAAGCGCCTCGCCCCCGCCAAACCAAAAAACGACGGACGCCAAACCCCGACCAAGGGACACCCCGTCTTCATCGCCCAGCACGCGTGCGGCTGCAACGACCGCGCCAGCCTGGAGCAGTTCTACGGCATCGAAAAGGGCCGCGAGCTGACGGCCGACGAGGTGGAGCGGATCGTCAACGTCGTCCTGCGCTGGATCGAAGAACACCTGGGTGTTTGATCCCGGATTTAGGTTAAAGCGCGGTCGAGTTTCGCTTCGCGAAAGCCTTCGGCCCCGCGCACTCCATGGCGCACAGCCCTCTTTTTGGAGTGCGGCGGCTTGACTACGCTTTTGAAGCACAACACGCTGTTTGACATGAATACGCAACATTCTTCATGGCCCCAAGCGCCGGCACACCGGCTCTGCGAACGCAGAACCTATATCGTGACCTGCGGCACCTACCAAACGCAACAGTTGCTCAACACCCCCGAAAAGCTCACCGTCGTCCGCTCTCTGCTTTTCGAACTTGCGCAAACCTGCGGCTGGCAGCTACAGGCCTGGGCCATCATGTCGAATCACTATCATTTTGTCGCCGCTTCGCCCGACGATCCCTCAACGCTCAAAAGGATGATCTCCGCATTGCACACCCTCTCCGCCCGCGAGCTTAACCGCATCGACGGACAACCCGGCCGCCACGTCTGGTACAACTACTACGATTCCCGCATTACCTACGAAAAATCGTGGCTCGCCCGCCTGAAATATGTCCACCAAAATCCAGTCCATCACAACGTCGTGCAAAATGCCGAACTCTATGAATGGTGCTCCGCCGCCTGGTTCGTGCGGGAATCGAGCAGCGCCTTCGTCAAAACCGTCAACAGCTTCAAGATCGACCAGGTGAAGGTGTCTGATGAATTTGATATGGCGTGAGGCGGGTTGCCGCTCCCTTAGGTCGCTGCTGTCTCTGCGAGCCAGCCTCGCTTGCGCGTGACGCCGCTTTAGAACACCGATGCTCCGCGATTTAAAAGCGCGGTCGAGCGGTTTCGCCGCCCTTCGGGCCCGCGCACTCCATGGCGCACAAGCCCTCTTCTTGGAGCAATAGTATTAGACGGCAGCAGAAAAATTAGGGTTTTGACCGATGGCCGCCAAGCCTTTACGGTGGGCTACATGAAGGTTGCAATGATCCATTACCACGCCCGGCCGGGCGGCGTTACCAGCGTGGTGGAGCGCGCGGTGGAGGCGCTGGGCGACCGCGTCGAAACCTTCTTCTTCACCGGCGAAGCGCCG
>JBGSLE010000322.1:0-1590 GCA_041740875.1 Pontiella sp.
GGCTATGCGGGCGATCCGAATGTGAAAACCCCGAACCTCGACCGGCTGGCGACACAGGGGCTGAATTACAAAAACGCCGTCTCGGTCTGTCCGGTCTGCACACCGTACCGCGCAGCGCTGATGACCGGGCGCTTCCCGACAACGACCGGCATGTTCCTGAATGATCTCTACCTGCCGTCGGAAGAGCTGTGCATGGCCGAGATGTTCAAAGCGGCCGGCTACGCCACGGGCTACATCGGCAAATGGCATCTCGATGGCCATGGCCGGGAAAGCTATATTCCGCCAGAACGGCGGCAGGGCTGGGACTATTGGAAGGTGCTGGAATGCACCCACAACTACGATAGATCAGCCTATTACAGCGGGAACGACCCGGAGATGAAATACTGGGAAGGATACGATGCCTTTGCGCAGACAAAAGATGCCCAAAGTTACCTGAGGGAAAAAGCCGCTGGCGGGCAGCCATTCGTGCTAACGGTTTCGTTCGGCGCGCCGCATTTCCCGCACGGTAGCGCGCCAGCGGAATATAAAAAGCTCTATCCGCCGGAACAGTTAAAACTCGCGCCTAATGTGCCGGAATCAATGCAGCAAAGCGCCCGTAAAGAGTTGCGGGGATATTATGCGCATTGCTCCGCGCTGGATCGCTGCGTCGGTGATCTGATGGCGACGTTGGATGAGACCGGCCTGGCAGAAAACACGATTGTGGTGTTTACCTCGGACCACGGTGAAACCATGGGATCGCACGGGAACAATCCGACGCAAAAACAGGTGCCGTGGGATGAGTCGGCCCGCGTGCCGTTTTTGCTGCGCTATCCGGCGGCCAAGGGACCGCAGGGCGTAGCGGTGAAAACGCCACTCACCACGCCGGATATCTTGCCGACGCTGCTCGGACTTGCAGGGGTTCCAGTTCCAAAAACCATCGAGGGCGACGATTTGTCCGCCACCGTGCGCAATCCGGCTTTCGCCGAAGATCGCGCGGCGTTGTATCAGGGGGTTGCACCATTTGCCAGGCTGGGTGAGACCCAAGAGAACAACCGGGAATACCGTGCGATCCGCACCAGCCGCCATACCTATGTGCGCGACCTGAACGGCGCCTGGCTGCTGTACGACGACGAAAAAGATCCGTATCAGATGAACAACCTGGCGAACAACCCGGAACACGCGGTGTTGCAAAAAGAGCTAGATGCCCAATTGCAGGCGGAGCTCAAGAAACGAGACGACGAATTTCGCGACGCGGAGTATTACCTGAAGCAATGGGGTTATTATAAAGCGCCCAAGCACAAGGGGCTGTCGCCGGGAAACAAAGCAACCGGTGGGGAAGAAGCCGAATGACGCCTACGGCATGCTAACCATTCTGCTCATCGCGGGCGCGCTCACGGTCCACGTGGCGGAAACGAACGGCGCGGTCAAAACCAGTGTCGCACGGACGGGCGCGGAGCGTGCAGCTTCGCTGGCACCTTTTTATGCTCCCGGAGCCAAGCCCCATCCAAAAAAAAAAGCGCCAAGCCAAATGCTATTGGATGGGCGGCAGGAACAGGCGGATGCGGGTCCCGGATTTGTCGCTGCTGATTTCAAGCGGCAATTTCATTTCGT
>JBGSLE010000323.1:0-7526 GCA_041740875.1 Pontiella sp.
GGCGCCGGTCGCCCCGCCGACAACGGCGCCCTGCGCCGCCCGCCGGAGCGGATCCCCGCTGAAAAGCCCCCAGAAAAAACCGGAAACGGCCCCGCCAAGCGCGCCGTAGGCGGCCCCCGTCTTGGCCTCCTCGCCCGCCGACGATTTCGACCGGCAGCCGGATCCGCACAGCGCCAACGCCAAAAGAGCCGCCCCAATTGCCTGAACCTGTTTCCCGTTCATATCGCCCGTCCTTTCTATGGGTGCGGAATCATAGGCCCGACACTGCCAAAGTAAAGCGCTTCGCCACGCCATGGAATAATCGCCCCGAACCGCTTGAAGGGCGGCGGGCGACTTGCTAGATTTTGTGGCTCATAAGGCATTCCACATCCATATATTGTGGTTTGAAGGGATTTTAGGCATATGGCTGCGAAAAATACGCACGAATACACCGAAGACAAGATCAAGACGCTCTCCTCGCTCGAACACATCCGCCTGCGGACCGGCATGTACATCGGGCGGACCGGTACCGGCGTACACTACGACGACGGCATCTACATCCTCGTCAAGGAGGTCATCGACAACGGCATCGACGAGTTCATCATGGGCCACGGCGACCGCATCGACGTCACCATCGAGGACGACATGGTGACGATCCGCGACTTTGGCCGCGGCATACCGCTGGGCAAGGTGGTCGATTGCGTTTCCAAGATCAACACCGGCGCAAAGTACAACGACGACGTCTTCCAGTTCAGCGTCGGCCTCAACGGCGTCGGCACCAAGGCGGTCAACGCGCTCTCCTCCTATTTCCTGGTGCGCAGCCACCGCGAGGGCGAATATTGCGAGGCCGAATTCGAGACGGGCGAGCTGGTCCGCGAGGAGACCGGACGGACGGACGAGCCCAACGGCACCTTCGTCGCCTTTTCGCCCGACCCGGAAATCTTCAAGAAGTTCCAGTTCAACACCGACCACCTCGCCCGCCGCCTGCGCTTCTACGCCTACCTCAACGCCAAGCTGAAGATCTATTTCAACGGCCAGCTCTTCCAATGCAAGGGCGGCCTGCTTGACCTCATCCGCGACGAGAGCCAGTATGAAAAGCTCTATGTCCCCTTCCACCACGCCGACCAGACGCTCGAGATCGCCTTCACCCACACCAACCGCTTTTCCGAGGAGTACTACTCCTTCGTCAACGGCCAATACACCTCCGACGGCGGCACCCACCTCTCCGCCTTCCGCGAAGGGTTGCTGCGCGGCATCAACGACTACGCCTCGAAAAAATTCGATGGCGACGACGTCCGCGAAGGCGTCTTGGGCGCCGTCGCCATCCGCCTCAAGGAACCCGTTTTCGAAAGCCAGACCAAAAACAAGCTCGGCAACACCGAAATCCGCTCCGACCTCGTCGCCCGCATCTCCCAAGTCGTCATGGAGTTGCTCCACCGCAACCCCGACGAAGCGAAAAAACTGGTCGTCAAGATCGAGGACACCCAGAAGCTCCGCAAGGAGCTCAACTCCGTCAAGAAGCTGGCGCGCGAACGGTCGAAATCGGTCTTGATCCGCATCCCGCAACTGAAGGACTGCAAAAACCACTACGACCGCCCCAAGCAAAAGCATCCCGAAACGCAGATCTTCATCACCGAAGGGCAATCCGCCGCCGGCTCGCTCGTCAGCTGCCGCGACGCCAACAACCAGGCGATCTTCACGCTCAAGGGCAAGCCGCTCAACGTCTGCGACCTCAAGCGCGACGCCCTCTACAAGAACGTCGAGATCTACAACCTCATGCGCAGCCTCGACATCGAGGAAAACCTCGACAACCTCCGCTACAACCAGGTCATCCTCGCCACCGACGCCGACGTGGACGGGCTGCACATCCGCAACCTGATGATCACCTTTTTCCTGCGCTTCTTCGAGCCGCTCGTGCGCGGCGGCCATTTGAAGATCCTCGAAACGCCGCTCTTCCGCGTGCGCAACAAGCAGGAGACGATCTACTGCTATTCCGAGCAGGAGCGCGAAGCGGCGCTCAACAAGCTCGGCCGCGGCGCCGAGATCACCCGTTTCAAGGGCCTTGGCGAAATATCGCCCAAGGAATTCAAGGCCTTCATCTCCGACGACGGCACGCGGCTGACGGATGTTTCCGTCGAGGGCGACCACTCTGTCTCCGAAGTCCTCACCTTCTACATGGGCAAAAACACCCCCGAACGGCGCGAATACATCATGCAAAACCTCGCCGTCGACCCCGAGATGCTCTGATCAACCCAACCCGCGAATATGGACGCGAAAACCGATGGCTAAAACGAACCCGGACGACGAACTAGAACTTTTTGACGACGCAGTCCCCAACGAGGAGACCGACGTGGCGGAAGCGCTGCCGCCGCCTGAAGAGGGCCGGAAGTTCGACCCGCTGCGGACCGACCATGGCCCGCTGAAGCACCTGGTCGATTTCAACTTCCTGCAGTATGCCTCCTACGTCATCTGCGACCGCGCCATCCCCGCGCTCGAAGACGGCCTCAAGCCGGTGCAGCGGCGCATCCTCCACTCGCTCAAGGAGAAGGACGACGGTCGCTTCATCAAGGTCGCCAACATTGTCGGCCATACGATGCAGTACCACCCGCATGGCGACGCATCGATCGCCGACGCGCTGGTCACGCTGACGAACAAGCGCTACCTCATCGAAGGGCAGGGAAACTTCGGCAACATCTACACCGGCGACCGCGCCGCCGCCTCGCGCTACATCGAATGCCGCCTCACCCAGCTCGCCCGCAACGAAATCTTCAACAAGGAGCTGACGACGTGGATCCCGAGCTACGACGGCCGCAACAAGGAGCCGGTCACCCTGCCCTGCAAGCTTCCGCTCATGCTCATGCTCGGCGCGGAAGGCATCGCCGTCGGCCTATCGACCAGCATATTGCCGCACAATTTCATCGAATTGCTCGAAGCGCAGATTGAACTGCTCAAGGAAAAGAAGCGCTCGCCCGTCGAACTCCACCTGCTGCCCGATTTCCAGACCGGTGGGCTGATGGACGTTTCGGAATACAACAAGGGCAATGGCAAGGTAAAGCTGCGCGCCACGATCGAAATGCGCAAAAACAACCGCCTCGTCATCACCGAAGTCCCCCACGGCGTCACGACCGATGCGCTGATGACCTCCATCGAAGACGCGGTGAAGCGCAAAAAGGTGCCGGTGCGCTCCATCGACGACTTCACCGCCGAAAAGGTGGAAATCGAGCTGACGCTTTCACCCGGCGCCTTGCAGGAAAAGACGATCCAGGCGCTCTACGCCTTCACCAAATGCGAAACCTCGGTATCCAGCCGCCTCATCTGCCTGCGCAACAACCGCCCCGTCGAAATGACGATCGACGAAGTCCTGCGCGAAAACACCGCGCAGTTGCTCCAGATCCTCGAAGGCGAGCTGACCCTCCGGCGCGCCGAGCTACTCGATGAATTCCACAGCAAGACCCTCGTGCAGATCTTCATCGAAAACCGGATCTACAAGCGCATCGAGGAGTGCGAAACCCTCGAAGCCGTCTTCGCCGCCGTCCACGAAGGACTCAAGCCCTTCCGCAAACTGCTCCGCCGCGAAATCATCGACGCCGACATCGAAATGCTCCTCGGCGTGCGCATCAAGCGCATCTCGCTCTTCGACATCAACAAGAACCGCAAGGACATCGAGGAAATCCTCGCCGAACTCGACCAGGTCGAGAAGGATCTCGGCGGGTTGACCGCCTACGCCACGCGCTACCTCAAGCGGCTGATCAAGGAATACAGGGACGACTATCCCCGCCTCACCGTCGCCACCGGCTTCCAGGAGGTGGAGGTGCGCGAACTGACCGCCACCGAACTCCAGATCCGCAAGGACGAAAACGGCTTCATCGGCACCAACGTCAAGGGCGAAATCCTCCTCGAATGCTCCTCGCTCGACAAGCTGCTGGTGGTCTGGAACGACGGCAAATACGTGGTCATGCCCCCGCCCGAAAAATTCTTCGTCGACGGCAACCTCGAGCGCTGCGAAATCTTCAACCGCGAAAAGCTCTACACCGCCGTCTACACCGATTCGCGCATCTCCTACGTCAAGCGCTTCCAGCTCGGCGGCGCCATCATGAACCGCGAATACTACCTCTCGCAGGGCGAAAAATCGAAGCTCCAACTCTTGGCCGACGGCACCCCCGAGGCGCTCTACGTCAAATACCAGCCCGCCAAGGGCCAGCGCATCAACCAGCAAAAATTCCGGCCGGCCGACATCGCCGTCAAAAGCGTCAAATCGCGCGGCAACCGGATGACCACCAAGAGCATCAAGTATATCGGGGCCGAACCCGGCCGCTGGTGGGACAAGGACGAGGAAGACGCGCCGGATGGCGTGCTGCTTTGATAAAACCGGCGCGGGTGGTTGCGGAAGTCGCTACAGGCATTTCCAGGCGGAATAGACCAAGAACACGGCGCTTAGGATGGAAACCGCGCCGGCCAAACCGATCACCACCACTTCGGCTTTTTCCACTTTCCGCAATTCGGCTTGAAGAGTTTTCATGAACTGCGTGAAAGCAACTTCCGCGCCAAAAGCGGCGGCAGCCACCGCACCGGCACGAAGCGAAACAGGAGGATCAGGGAAGCGGCGGGATTTCCTGCCAGCTTAACCTGCCTGCAAAAATGGAACCGTACCCGCGCGGCAGGCCGGGCATCTGGGTGGCGGCGTCGCGGATGCGGTCGTCGTAACCCACCTCCATGGCATAGTGTTTTATGGATCCGACCTGGCTTATACTAAGCCACGCGCCGTTGTACGAATCCTTCCAACGATCTGCTTGCGGGTCGTAAACCGCTGCCCGACGAGCGCTCTTTATGGTCATGGCTTCATTTGGAGCGAGTTTCCTGCCGTCGAGTGCATCAAACCACTCGTTTCCGGTTTTAACCGCTGTACGCTCGACTCCAGCAAGCTTGTATGTACTGCCTGAGTACCAGTCGCGCTGGATCACGATCCGGTTGACGGCCATGTAGTTGCCAAACACCTTGAAGCCGCTGTTGGGCTCCCCCTGCGCGCCGGTGTTGGCGTCGGTGTTGTAGTAGAAGTCGTTGTTGGCGAACATGAAGGCGTCCACCGTGTACATGGTGCCATATTCGGGGTCGCCGAAATAGATGTCGCCGTGGCTGCTGCGCACCTCTCCGGTGTATTGCCCAAGCGCCACCAGTGCGAGCATGTCGGGCGGGTTGTTGTTCACGGGCTCCAGGCCCCGGTTCCGGTAGGCGAGATTGTCGCTGATGTGGATGTCGCGGCTCGCGACGATCGTGGCCTGGCCGTCCACTCGGAAGCCGTACGTACTCTTGCTGTGGAACCAGGCGTGGCCGTCCACATAATAGATCTTGTCGTCGCCCAAGACCAGCGGGGTAACCGCCGTGGAAGGGGTGCCCGCGCCTGAAATGCTGGCAGGTTCGAAGTAATAGTCGTCGCCAGCGGTCGAAGCGTTTTCCGCCGCCCGGTCGGACGGGTTTTTGACCACCACGTTGCGCAACGGGTGCCCCACCGGGAGGGAACCGGAAGTTACACCCGCATCCCTGAATATCTGCGCGATGTCGTAGTTGTTGTTGGCGGCATAGTCCATCTCGTTGAGCCTAGGTGGTTCGGCGATGGTCGAACCCTCGCGCTGGCTTCCGGCGATGGTGGCGTTCGGTCCTTGGTAGATGGTGCCGGAGGCGTCCACATCGCCCGCCACGCCGTAGCGGTTGGGATCGGGCACGCCGACACGACTTTGGCCATCCATCCAGACATCGCCCTTGACCTCGACATCCCCCAGGAGACTATCGCGCCCGCCCGGGAAGTTCCCGCTTGAGCTGGTGGGAACCGGAGGTCCAGAGTTGCCCGTGCCGCTGATCTGCAAGCTCCAATTGTCATCAGGGTAATCCTTGTTACCGGCATAGACCACCTTCTCGAACAGGGGCGAAACAAAGGCCAGATCAAAGAGAATCCGGCGCGTCACGGTCCGGTTGCCGACGGTTACGGTTCCGGTGGAGATGCGGCGGCGGGATTCTACGGGATCCTCAACCACCTGGTACGTGCCGTCGCCAAACGATGTGGCGGCCAGTATGCCCCGGTTGCCATCCCGCCCGGCATAAAGGTCGGCCATGCTGGCATGGCGACCCGCCTCGGCCAGCCAAAACGCCTGCGCCCGCCTGAGCTCGTGTTCAGTCTCCCGTGCGCTGTGGAATCCCAACTGGAACAGCCCCAAGATCAGGATGCTGAGGACAACCAGCATCACCATGACCACGCCCAGGATGGCTCCATCCCGGCTGGAATTGCTGCTTTGTCGTCTTTTCATGGCTGGTTCCCCAGTTTGTTGCGCATGTGGATCGTCGTTTCGTGGCGAACAACGGTTTCACCGCCGTTACCCTCCATTTCGAGGCTGAGAACAACCCCTGAGTTGTTGGTTGACGCCCATGCAAAGCTTCTGAGCCCCCCGGCAACGACGGGACCTTGCTCAACGCCATCCCGAAAGTGGACCAACCTTCCTGCGCCGTTATCCCGGTACTCGTTGGTCTCATCCACCTCCATATCGTTCAGGTTATTGGTCAGAACGAGGGTGCTTGCCGGAGCGTTCAGGCGGATGCCGTTGGCCTTCCTGACCTCCTTGGCCATCGTTTCCACGGCATAGGCCATGTCCCGCCGGAGGCGGGCATATTCGTTGTTGGTGCGCAATGACCGCAACGTCATGACGAGCACCAGCGACACGGTCAGCGAAACGATGG
The DNA here is from genome assembly GCA_041740875.1 of Pontiella sp. GTDB lineage: Bacteria > Verrucomicrobiota > Kiritimatiellia > Kiritimatiellales > Pontiellaceae > Pontiella. The sequence goes on from JBGSLE010000323.1 coordinate 6,706, forward strand.
CGGCGGCCACGGTGGCGAACAGCAACTCCACCAGCGTAAAGCCCTGCTTTTTCGAACAGCTCTGCATAAAGCCTCCTTTTCAGGGCGTAATAAGGGTTTCGAGCACGATGGGGGCATCGCCGCCTGGATAGTTCACGGAGACCGTGATGCGCTTGTGTTCGGTTGCGCCTTCGCCCAGGGCGTCCACGCGCCGGGTACCGGAGACCGCGCGGCCATCCATGCGGTAGCGGGCTCCCAGATCGTCCAGCGACACCGTTCCGGCCTGAAGGTTGACGTAGGGTACGGAAACGGCCTCTTCCAACGCCTCGTTGGCGGCATGGATGGCCCCCTGCTTGTGGGCGGAGGAAACGACCATGAAGCGGGGATAGCGGACGGATGTGGTCGCCGCAATGGCAAGAATGGCCAAGATCAGCATCCCGAGCATGACCTCCACCAGGGTCATGCCGCTGCGGGAGAGGTTCCTATCCGCCGCACCCGCCAAAAACTGAAACCGGATGTTCATCCTTCCCTCCGTTCTTGCGGCAGCGTGGGGCAAGGGCTCCCGCAGCCCCGGCTATCTCCGGTATTTTCGGAGATCTTCATCGATGTCCTTCACGACGACCTTGCCGTCGCCGCCCTTGAAAAGAACCGTGGACTTGTTGATCGCTACGATTTCATAGCCTTGCAGCGAATCCCCCACCCGGTATGTTTCGCCGTCGAGGGTGGCCAGAGGATTGGTTTTGTTCCAGTAGATGGCCTCTAGCACGCTGCGGAGAGGCGAGACCTCTTTTTCCGGAACCTTTTTTTCCTCGACGATGACCACGTCCGGCACGATCAGGCGC
>JBGSLE010000324.1:0-3120 GCA_041740875.1 Pontiella sp.
CTGTGAAGCGGTCGCCGAACAGGCCTTCAACGCCGCCTTCCACGACCCGCGCTTCCCGCGGTTGCGCGAAGAGGAGCTGGTCGAGGTCGTTATCGAAATTTCGGCGCTGACTCCGCCGCTGCGCGTGGAATCCCACCAGGAGATTGAGCTCGGGCGCCACGGGGTCGTACTCAGCAAGGGGCTCCATTCCGCCGTATTCCTCCCGCAGGTTGCGCCGGAACAAGGGTGGAGCCTGGAGGAGATGCTTGCCCAACTGGCCCAAAAGGCCGGACTGCGCGCCAACGACTGGCGCTCGGGGTGCGAATTCCTGGTCTTCGAAGCGATCGTGTTCGGCGAAAAGAATAGCTAGCGAGTGTCCGTGGCATGGCTCGGTTCGCCCCTGTTTACGAAAAGCTGTCGCAGACCGACCATTCTTCATTCTGAAATCGTCATTCTTCATTCGGGCTGCGAAGCCGCGTTAGCTTTTTCCGCATGCGGATTGAAATCGCGACGATGGGACCGCATAGTCCAACGCCAATTCAGCGCGAGGAACTGGGCATGTTTGGATATCGAAGAATCGGGGTTTTTGCAGGTTGCCTGCTGGCGGCGGCGGTTCAGGCGCAGATGCCGCACGAGGTGCTGTTGCTGGCGAACCAAAATTCGCAACCCTCGCTACAGGTGGCCAACGCCTTCGCGGCGGCGCGGAACATCCCCCGGCTCAACGTGGTCCATCTCGACCTCCCGGCCAGCGCCTACGGCGGCAGCGCAACGGTCACTCCGGAGGAGTTCGCCAAATGGATCTGGAACCCGGCCAACGCCGCGGCGAAAGAGCGGGGGATCGACCGGCAAATCCTGGCGTGGGTCTATTCGGTCGATTTCCCGATCCGCGTGAAGACCGACGCGAACGACCGCAAGCAAATGTCGGTCGGCGGCCTGACCTTCCTGCGCAACCAGGTGCCGGGCCTGGAGCTGGTCGAAGAGGGCAAATTCCTTTCCAAGCTGTTTTCCGGCCCGAACCAGCGGCTAAAGCTCAACCTCAACGCGCTGTCGCTCGGCATCCATAAAAACGGCTTGGGCGCGGAGGCCAACGTGCCGCCGGAGGTCGCCTGGCTCAAGGAGGGGCTGGGCGACCGCATGCCGCTGCCGAGCATGATGCTCGGCTACACCGGCACAAACGGCACGGATCTCGCGACCGTGCTCGGCACCATCGATCGCGGCGCGAGATCGGACTACCGGGGCCTGCGGTCGGGCATCTATTTCGTCCAGTCCGACGACGTCCGTTCCAAGTGCCGCGATTGGCAGTTTTATCCCGCCGTCAACGAACTCCAGCAACGGGGCATCGCCGCGAACGTAACGACGAATTTTCCCGCCGGCGTACGGAACGTCATGGGGGTGATGGCGGGCGCCGAAAAGGTCGATCCCGCCTTGATCGGGTCGTTCGCTCCCGGCGCGATGGCGGAGCACCTCACTAGCTGGAGCGCGGAATTCCAGAAGCCGCAGACCAAGCTGACCGAATGGCTGAAGGCCGGCGCCACCGGTTCGGCCGGTTCGGTCGTGGAGCCGTACTCCAACCCCGACAAGTTTCCCTCCGCGCGCTTTTTTGTCCACTACGCCTCCGGCTGCACCATGCTCGAAAGCTTCTACCAGTCCATCGCCTGCCCCTTGCAGACCCTTTTGCTGGGCGACCCGCTGGCCAAGCCCTACGCCGTGCCGCTCTCCGTCAAGGTGCTCGGCGCCGACCGCATTTCGAACGACTTCACCTACCTGGCCCAGGCCGAGTGCAAGGCGGCGCAGAATGCCCAGTTCCTCTATTCGTTCCTGATGGATGGCAAGCTGATCCGCGGGCCGGAAGAAGATCCATCGGTGCATTTGCGCCTGTTCGATTTGGCCGATGGATACCACGAACTGCGGGCGGTGGCGCAGATTCGGCATACCGTCCAATTCGGCGCCTCGTTCGACAAGCCGATCATGGTCAACAAGCGCGGCCGTTCCGTTTCGATCCTGCCGGAGGTGGTGAGGATTGCCCGACATGAGCACGGCTTCAAGGTGCGCGTGGGCGGATCCGAGCTGCCGGAAAAACTAAAACTCCTCTGCGGGGAACGGGTGCTCGCCGAGCAGGTCTACAGCGCCGAAGCCGAACTGGTCCTCGATGAGTTGATGGTCGGCGAGGGCCCCAACCGCGTCCGCGCCGTCGCCGTCTACGCCGACGGCATGGAGGTTTCGAGCGAACCGGTGACGTTTGCCATCCAATTCGCCCCGGAAACCCAACCCGGCAAAGACGGAACCAAATTTTGACAGAAGGACGCAAAGGACGCGAAGCGGTGCAGGTTCATGCCTTTGCTTACTTTGCGATCTTCGTGTTAAAAAAAGCTGTCGCCGCGAAGCATAATTTCCGGCAGGAAATAGTGCCAACGACACGATTCAACATGATGGGTTTTGAATGGAGGGAGAACGCATGCGCGTAGCCAAAACCAACAGTCCCGAGGAGACCTGGGCGCTGGCCGCCGAACTGGCCGCCGAAACCGGCCCCGGCACGGTGATCGCCCTGCATGGCGACCTCGGTGCCGGCAAGACCTGCTTCATCCAGGGATTCGCCGCCGCGCTGGGCATCGACGAGCCCATCACCAGCCCGACGTATACTCTCATTGGCGAATACGAAGGCCGCTTGCCGTTCCACCACATCGACCTCTATCGACTCTCCGGGCCGGTCGAGGCGCTCGGGCTGGGTCTGGAGGAATATTTCGACGTCAACGGCATCACCGCCATCGAGTGGGCGGAACGCGCGGAGGGTTTGCTTCCGGACGACCTGCTGCATATCCGGATCGAGGCCGATGAACATACCGGGACGCGCACGTTCCGCATCTACAGGGAGAACGAGGCGTGAGGATTTTCGCGATCGAATTGAGTTCCCGTTTCGGCAGCATCGCGCTGGTCGACGCCGGGCGCGTGGTGGCGGAAGCCAGCTGGGAGGAAAACTTCAAGAACCGCCAGCAACTGTTCGATGCCATGGCGTCGATGGAGCTGGACTGGGACGGGGTCGATGCGTTTGCCGCCGGGCGGGGCCCGGGCGCGTTTTCGGGCATGCGGATCGCCTTTTCGGTGGCGAATGCGCTGGCGTCGCCCGGCGGGAAGCCGGTTCTC
>JBGSLE010000325.1:0-7114 GCA_041740875.1 Pontiella sp.
TCAAGCGCTTGGCGGCCATGTCCGGCAGTTCCGGATCGAGGTGGATAAAATCGACGAGTCCTTCGACGACGGTCATCTTGCGCGTCATGTCGTTGGTGCAGTCTATCTTTTCGGCCAGCTCCTTCATGCTTGCGGCATCGAAAAGCGAGATGGGGTTGTCGCGCAGGTAGTCGCCAAGCTTGTTGAGCTGGATGCGGTCGGGAATCGGGCCGGTGTAGAAGGCGTATTCATCGATCTCCTCCAGCAGCTTGTCGCGCGTGGCGTCGTCGGACACCTTGTAGGGCGAACCGTGTTCGTAGGCGTAGGCGCGTTCGATGGGCAGGTACTGCGCCCTGCCGTGCCGGACATATTTGAGCTTGAAGCATTTCTGGAATTCGGAGCGGTCGCGCAGGAAGTTGGCGATAATTTCAAAGGTGATTTCGGTGGTGGTGAAGGCTTCGAGCTTCCGGCGGAAGCGCGCAAAGCTTTCGGGATCGATGGTCGCCTCCGGATAGACGGTGTGGACGAAGCCGGTATTGTTGGCGACGATCGTCACCTGTTCGTGGCGCCGCGCGCGCTGCGCCATGGCCGTAACGTCGGTGCCGTTGAACCACATCGTCTTGGTCACCAGCCGCCGGTTGTTGGTCAAGAAGCCGTCCCGCACATCGATGAAGTTTTGCGAGTGCAGCGGCGTGGCCAGCAGGAAGATATCTTCGAGCGGGATGCCGCAAATGATGAAGAGCGCGGCGGCGTAGAGGGTGGAGAGGGAGACGCATTCGCCCGCGCCGGTGCGGTAGTTTTCCTTGAAGCGGAAGGCGTCCATTGCCTCCAGCGTTTCGGTCTTCCAGAAGGGGATGACGTTGGAGGTGTATTTGTCCAAGCCGAAGTGCTTGCGGATATCAAGCGAGAAATAGTGCTTGTCGCCCTCGTAGCCAAAGAGCGCGTTGCTTTGGCTGATCGTCTTTTCGTCCATGAAGGGTGCGAAGCGCGCCATTTCCGACTCCTTCGTGGTCAGCCCCCAGGTGTCGAGGTCGAGGTTGAATTCGTAGTGGTCGATGATGAACTGCTTGAGGCGCTGGATCTTCTTGTGGAGCGACATCGTGTCGATCTTGCGGAACCAGTCGTCCTCCCGCCACGCCCAGATGCGCGGCGACATGATATTGGCCAGCACCAGGCTGTAGAGCAGTTCGGGGAAGACAAAAATCTCCATGTCCGAGAGCGAAACGGCGGAGGAATACTTCTCCAGTTGTGCGTCCGGAATTGCGGGGTAGGTTTCCATGCGGCGCATTCTAGAGTCCCGGTGTGCATTTGAAAGCAAAAGGCGGCGCGTTTTTTCCGCCGGTGGCGTTGACGACCCCGATCCGGCGTGGTAGGTTCTGCGCCTTCAATTTCAACCCGCGAAGGGTTTGGGGTTGGAAAAACAAATCGGGGCGTAGCTCAGCCTGGCTAGAGCGCTTGCTTGGGGTGCAAGAGGCCGCTGGTTCGAATCCAGTCGCTCCGACCAATTTAAAACCGCCGAAAGGCGGTTTTTTTTGTGTCTGCACGAAATGAAGACCGCCGGCGGCGGGGCTCGGTTCGTGGGGAAAAAGGTTCATCTGCCTGGTGCGGTAGCGCGCTCGATCTGCTCGCCGCCCCAATGCGGATAGAACTGTTTCATTCCGGTTCCATCGTATTTAAAAGTTGGAATTCGCCGATGTTCGGTATGCCGTTGCCGGTCAGGATGCGGAATGTTTGTGCCGTAACGGGCGGGAATTCCTTTTCAATGACCGGGGGTGTTTTTTCAACGGTGAAAACCGTGTTCCATTTGCCCTCCTGCAGTGCCTGCAACGACAGCGTGATGCCGGCGGAGTCCGATTGGATTATGGCCAAGTCGATGGTTTGCGGTTTTTCCAGATCGGTCTCCAACCATTGTTCCCCGCCTTTGGCGGCGATCCAGCCGGTATAGCGATTGTCGTCAAAAGCATGCTCCGGGTTGGTGTTCCACTGGCTCGACGAAGACCGGGCCGGCTTTCCGAAAGCGAGCGAACCACTGATGGAAGGCATCTCCATCGGCGCGATGGAGGCGGTCGGTGTGGCCAATACCAGCTTGATCACGGTGGCAACGGGGTCGCGGTTGCCCGATGGAACGGAGAGCGTGCAACCGCCTTCGCTTTCTTTCAGTTCCACGGTTTTCCCTGAAAGGTTTTCGGCCTTCAGGATTTTTTTTCCGCCCATCGGGATGATGAGGTTTCCGTTCGCGGGCCAGTGGAAGATGAAAAGGTAGATGACGTTGCCTTTGTGGGTGGAGGCTCCCCAGCCAGCGGGTTTGAAGGGGCCGCCGCGCGTGGCATAGATGCCTTCGGCGTATTTGGCGATCCAGCGGCCCATTTCTTCCAGCCGCTGAACCTGCTCCGGTTCGATGATGCCCGCCGCATCGGGACCGACATTGAAGAGAAAGTTGCCGTCGCCTCCGATGGTCGCGATGAGACCGCGCAGGCATTCCTCGAGCGACTTTACCCGGTCATTCGGTTTCCATGCCCATTGGCGGGCAATGGTCATGCAGGTTTCCCACGGGCGATCGATCTGGAAGCTGCCGATCTTTTGTTCCGGCGTGTCGTAGTCGCCTCTGGCTCCGGTGCGGTTGTTGATGACGATGTCCGGCTGGATGGCGCGGGCCATATCGATGACGCCCTGTCCGCGGGTGACGTCGAATTCCTGCGGCACGTCATACCAGAGGGTGAGCAGCGGGCCGTAGTTGGTGAGCAGTTCTTTCGTTTGCGCTTTCAAATAGGCGGTATAGGCATCGAGGTTCGATTTTTCGCGGTTGACCTTTCCTCCGGGACTGGTGCGAGGAAAGTCGGGGTGGTGCCAGTCGCAGGTGGAATAATAGGTGCCGAATCCGATGCCGCCTTTGCGGCAGGCCGCGGCCAATTCACCGACCACGTCGCGCCCGAACGGAGTCGCCGCAATATCGTAGTCCGTATGTTCACTGGGCCACAGACAAAAGCCATCGTGGTGTTTCGTGGTGAGTACGATGTATTTCATGCCTGCGGCCTTGGCGGTGCGCACCCATTGCTCGGCATCGAAGTCCACCGGATTGAACCGCGTGTAGAGATTGTCGTATTCTTCGATCGGGGTCTCTTTTCCGCGCGACCAACCGATTTCATGTCCGGTCAATGCCACCGGGCCCCAGTGGATAAACATGCCGAAGCGCAGATCTTTCCACGCCTCGACCGCTTCCTGCGGCGCTTGTGAGTGGTCGGACTGGTTTTGGAGTGCTGGTTTATCACCCCATGCGCAGTTGAAGAGGGGTAGCAATGCTGCAGCAATACGATACAGGTTTGTTTTTTTCATGTTGTTCCTTTTTCTACTGATTTCCTGGCACCCATGTTCTGCCGGAAATTTCCACAGCATGTGCTGTACGCGGAAACGAATTCACCGGTTGGAATCGGGCCGGTCGGGCCTACAGTTTAACTTAATGCGTTCTGGCGGGCCGCGATCCCGGCCACGGCGTTCCGAAGCAGCGGGCCGAGGTCGATCTTGGTGGCGGCGCTGCCGAGCGGGCCGTCGAAGCGGTGGACGGCGTTGCGCGCAGCCAATCCATCGATCAGCTCCTCGAACTTGTTCGGGGTTTTCAGCTGGCGGTTCACCAGGATTTCCACCTTGGCGGTGCCGAAGCTGGCGCACTCGCTGATCATCGAGGCGGAATCGCTGGTGACGAAGAGCCGGTCGCAGCGCTGGATGAAGGCGGGGATGGGGTTGTAGGGGTCGCGCGAGTTGATCAGCGTGTAGTCGAACGGGTATTGCTCCACTATTTTTTCAACCTCCGCAGGGGTGCGGCGGGAGGTGGTTACCCACCGTTCCATGCCTTCGGTCGCCGCGAAAATGCGCTCCAATTGCTGGTTGATGGCGGCGGGGTCGATTTCGGAGACGGCATTCGGCCCGCCGATGATGATTCCGATCGCCGGTTTTTCCTGCGCGTGGCGCCGACTGAATTCCATCGCCTTTTCACGGAAGAAAGCGGGGTCGGCGGCGCAGAGGTTCAAGGGCAGTTCCGTAATGTTCGGCCGCTGCGGCGGGTGGTCGTAGGCGGGGCTGAAGATGTGGCTGAAATCGAGCCGGTAGCCGTTCGGGTGGAGGATGGCGATGTTGGGCAGGTTGAGTTTCCGGGCCAGCAGCTTGTTGGCGTAGTAGGTGGCCGAACCGGTGGAGACGATCAGGGAGAGGCTTTCGTCGCTGGGCGACGGGCGTTGGGTGAAGAGGGCGTCCGTGTAGAGGCCGAGTCGGTCGAGGGGGTAGGAGAGGGCTTTGAAGGATCGTTTCCGGTAGGCGACTTCGAGGATTTCGTACGCCAGGCCGAGGTGTTTGCAGAGGGCGATGGACTGGTTGAAATGGCCCGGTTTCCCGTCGCTGACGATCAGCGCCTTTTTCATTGATCGCCCTTTTTCAAACCCCAGCGGTTGTGGACCCAAAACCATTGGTCGGGATAGCGGCGGACGGCATCCTCGATAATCTTCTGGTGGATGCGGGTGAGTTCCAGCACCTGCTCTTCCATCGGTTTGCCGTTGTCGCTCCAAGCGACGGGATCGCCGACTTCGAACCGGTAGCGCATCCGCCCGGTGCGCACCATGAACATGGGCATGGTGGAAACGCCGAAGCGGATTTGCAGCATTGCGGGCGACGAGGCTGTCGGGGCCGGCCGGCCAAAGAAATCGACCCACACGCCCTCTGGTGGACTGAGTTTTTGATCGATCATCAATCCGGCGGGTTCGCCTTTCCGCATCGCCTTCATGATTTTCATCAAGGCGTTTTTCTTGAAGAAGATCTTTATGCCAAAGCGCCTGCGCAGGGGGGCGACGATCCGTTCCTCCAACAGGGGGTTGTTTATTTCCCGCGTGGCGACATGGAGTCGGAGTCCCGTACGCAGCGCCGGGAAAAGCGGCACCAGTTCCCAGTTTCCCAGATGCGCAGAGACGACCAGCAAGCCGTTCGGCGCCAAGTCGATCGCCTTTCTCAGCCGCTCTTCGCTATCGACCTCGACCATCGAGAGCAGCCGGTCATTGGAGATGCGCCCGTTCATCAGCAGGGCGTTGCAGGCAAGCGATTCGGACAGGATCAAGAAGGATTGGCGGACCAGCCGCGTCCGCTCGCGCGGCGATTTTTCGGGGAAGGCAATTCCGATGTTGCGCAACGCCATTTTCCGGCGGCGGCCCACGGTGGCGTAGAGGAGGAGTCCGATGCCTTCGAACAAGGCAAAAATGCTCCGTTCAGGCAGGATGCGGCAGAGTTCCAGCATTCCCTTGGTCACGGCGTATTCAAATTGGTTGCGCATATTCATGGGTTGGTTTATCGGATTGAAGCGTGGCACTTTAAACCCGCCTTCCCCGCCACTGCAAACCGATTGCCTCTAAACTTGAGCTTGCGCCGCTTCGCCGGTAGATTGCCGCTTTTCCCGAAGGAGCACCGTTTGCGCAAACTAAGCCGATATTTGATGGGGGACTACCTCGCGATCTTTTCCATGGCCATGCTGCTGATCACCTTCGCCTTCAGCATCGCGGCGATCTACAAGGCCATCGACATCATGGCCCGCGGATTGCCGGCCCACATCGTCGGCGGCTTCATCCTCAACTCCCTGCCATACTCCATCGCCTACACCATTCCGATCAGCACGCTCTTTTCCGCCTTGCTGCTTTTCGGGCGGCTTTCGTCCGATAGCGAACTCAGCGCCATGCGCAGCGGCGGCCTGAGTCTTTGGCAGGTGGCCGCGCCCATCGTCCTTTTCGCGGTCGGCCTCTCCGGCGTCTGCCTCTACAACAACTGCGTCGTCTATCCCGCAACCGACTATGCCAACCGCCAGCTCTTCAAGGGCATGGGCGTCGAGGATCCGATCAAGTTGCTCGAAGAGGGCCGCTTCATCCGCGAATTCCCCGGATACATGATCTATGTCGGCAAGAAAAACGGCAACCGCGTCCGCGACCTGATCTTTTATGAAGTCGACGACGACGGCAAGGTGGTCCGCACCGTCCGCGCCGATAGCGGCATCATGGTCGTTGACAAGGAAAACGCCCTGCTCAAGATCGACCTCTTCGACGTCCGCATGGAGATCCCCGACCCCGGGGCTCCGGACGATGTGGCCCGGACGCGCTATGTCAGCGCCGAGAAATCCCCCATCCGCCTCGATTTCAACAAGCTGACCGGCGACAAGAAGGTTTCCAAGAAGCGTAAAAACCTGACCTTCTCCGAGCTGGCTTGGCGCATCCGCAACCCCGAAAAGGAATATGGCTGGATGAAGCCGCAGGACCGGCGGATCGAAGCCGGGCGCGACCTCGTGGAGGCCAACCAGCGCATCTGCCTGGCGCTGGCGCCGCTCATGTTCGTGCTCGTCGCCATTCCGCTGGGCATCACCTCCCACCGCAAGGAGTCGTCGATGGGCATGCTCATGAGCCTCGGCGTCATGTTCATCTATTACCTCTTCATCATCGCCTCCGACACCCTTGACAAGCATCCCCAGATCTATCCGTGGCTCATCCCGTGGATTCCCATTTTGGCCGGCCAGGCCGGCGGGCTGTGGCTGATCCGTCGCGCCAACTAGTTTCCCGGCTGCGGGGCTTGCGTTGCCCCGGCGCCCTTTGTATCTTCCCCGTTCTTCCTGATTGGCGGGAAGCGGGCGAGACGGTTCCCGGCGCGTTGTGAACGCCAGCCGCCGGATGACGAGAGCGGGCGAACCCCGTCAGGGCCGGAAGGCAGCAGCGGTAAACCATGTTTTTCGGGTGTCCGAACGGTCGGCCGGAGCGCGCGCCGGGAGCCCTTTCGCCCCCTTGCCGCCAGAAAGCCGATAGGAATTTGAATGGCATACGAAGTTCTAGCACGTAAATGGCGGCCGCAGCAGTTTGCGGATGTGGTCGGGCAGGGGCACGTCACGCGCACCCTCACCAACGCGATCGAATCCAACCGCGTTGCGCACGCCTACATCTTCGTCGGCTCGCGCGGCACCGGCAAGACCACCTCGGCGCGCATCCTCGCCAAGGCCCTCAACTGCCAAAAGGGGCCGACCCCGCACCCGTGCGACGCCTGCGACTCCTGCCGCGAAATCATGGCCGGCAACAGCCTCGACGTCATCGAAATCGACGGCGCCTCCAACAACGGCGTCGACCAG
>JBGSLE010000326.1:0-1837 GCA_041740875.1 Pontiella sp.
GCGGCCTGCACCGGCGCCGGCACGAACTGCGAGGTGTCGCCGCCCAGGGCGGCCACTTCGCGGACGTTGCTGGAGCTGACGTAGCTGTAGTCCTGCTTCGGCATCAGGAAGATCGTTTCGATTTCCGGGTTGAGCTTTCGGTTGGTCAGCGCCATCTGGAATTCATACTCGAAATCCGAAAAGGCGCGCAGCCCGCGGACGACGACATGGATCCCCCGCGCCACAGCGAAATTCACCAGCAGCCCGCTGAAGGTATCGACCTCGACCCCCGCGATGTGGGCGGTCGATTGCCGGACCAGTTCGAGCCGCTCTTCGAGGTTGAAGATCGGTTTTTTGCCGGGGTTGCTGGCGACGGCGACGATCACGCGCGGAAAGATGCGGACCGCGCGTTCGATGACGTCGAGATGCCCCATCGTGATGGGGTCGAAGGTTCCGGCGCAAATGGCGGCTTGGTTCATGGGGTTTCCTCTTCCTTTTTACGGAGCATCAACACGCGCGTCTTGCCGTAGGTCTTGTCGCGCAGCGCCTGCCACGCGTCCGGCACCTCGGCAACGTCCGATGAGCGCAACTCGTACACGATGGTTCCGCCGGGTGTCAAAACCGAATGGGCCGCAATGCCTTCGAGCGTTTGCCGCATCGCGCCGGGTAGGTCGTAGGGCGGATCGGCCAAAATAAGGTCAAACCGCTCCCCCGCCCGCGCGAGCCACTGGATCGCATCGGCCTTGACGCAGCGGGTGCCTCCCAGTTCCGGGCCATTGAGCGATTCAATGTTTTGCTGGAGGTTCTTGAATACGCCGGGATGCTGCTCGACGAAGACCACCTCGTCCGCCCCCCGGCTCCACGCCTCCAGCCCCAACGCCCCCGAACCGGCGAAAAGATCGAGCACCTTCAGCCCCGCGCACGATCCGCCCAGCGACGAAAAAACCGCCTCGCGCACCGCCTCCATGGTGGGCCTCACCTCAACCATTGGCACCTCGAAGCGTCGGTTGCGCAATCTACCGCTCGTAATTCTCATGCGCGGCACTTTAACCAAAATCCGATCCATTGAAACCGAAATGAATCCGTATTCATTCTCTCGCCCCTCTGGATTTCTGCGATCCGGATTTCTGCTCAAAAGACGATGGCCATGTCGGGCTGCGCGCTATAGATTGTCCGGCCATGAATCCGCTATCCGAATCCAACGTTGCGAGCGAGGCGCAGCGGCTGTTGCAGGCCGAAAATCCCCCGATGCTCCAGGAGCGGAGCGGCGGGCTTTTGCTGGCTGTCCAAAACCCAAACATGGGGCAGTTGCTCGGCGCGGAACGGGCGGAATTCTACTTGAACATCCTCTACGCGATGTTGCTGTTCCGTCGCAACCACGAGCTGGAGCCGCTGCACGAGGATCTCTTTCAATTCGTGCAAGCCGCCCAGCGGCAGATCGCCGGCAACGAATACGGCCCGGAGGAGTTCAACCAGGACATCCGCACCTTGGAGCGATGGGAGCTGGTTGCGGGCCGGATCGAACGCGAACGGCTGCGCGGCTACAAGGATACCCGCCGCCGCAAGTTCCGCTACCGCATCGCCCGCCAAGCCCTTGCTTTCCTCCAATGGCTCGAAGACCAACTGCGCGAGGCGCTGGAACCGCGCGGCACCGACACCCGCGACCTGCTGGAAGAGGTGGCCGGCGGACTGCGCGAACTCCAGCGCGTGCTGAACAAGCTGCACCAGTCCGACCCCAATCCGGAGCTGGCGCGTTCCGCCGCCTACCGCCTCGCTCGCCTAGCCCACCTGACCCTCGAAATCAACCAGTCGCTGGCCGATTTCAACGCGCGGCTGATCGCCTTCACGCTCGATCGCT
>JBGSLE010000327.1:0-3274 GCA_041740875.1 Pontiella sp.
GAGCCGGATGTGGTTCTTGCCCGGATGCTCCAGCCGGGAGACATAGGTGAAAAACGGCTTTTTCAGACCATGGAGCGCCTCCAGCCGTCCGCGCGCCGCTTCCCGGGAAACCGGCTGGAAAAGGCCGTGGTCGATGCCCGAATAGACCACCGAAATGCGCTCCTCGGGATAGCCGGCATGCCGGACGATCTCCTTTTTCGTGAATTCGCTGACGGCGATCACGTGGTCGGCGCGGCGGATCATGGCGGGCACCAGCTCGCGGTTGAAGAGCATGCGCGCGCGGCCATATTTCGCCTCCACCGCAAACGCCGCGAGGTCGTGTACCGTCGCCACCACCTTGGTGCGCTTGGCCAGCGGGATGCGGCGCGCGCCCGGGATGTGCAGCAGGTCGTATTTTTTCCCGGCCGCCGCCAATGCCGTGTTGTGCCAAACCAGGCTTGCCAGCGGCGCGTTGAGAAAGGGCGGCAGGAGGGTTTTGTGGAAGTTGGGGTTGTCCACGGGAACCAGGACGGATTCGTTGCGGGCCATCAGCAGCTCGTACCGGTTTTCCCGGTCCTCCAGCTGGAGGAAGCGCAGCAGCTCGCGGATATAGGTCGAAATGCCCGTCTGCCCGCCGGCCAGCAAGAATGTCGAAAAACCGATCCTCATCGGAACGTAGCCTAGATTCCCGGCCAAGCGCCAACAAGCAGGAAACTCGGCGGAGTAGGGTGGCCACAGCCCTGGCTTGGCCGCAAAACCCAAGCCTAAAACGGGTGGATACGGCAGGGGTCGGGGGTGGTGAAAAACTTGGAATTTAGGGTTGCGGGAACGGGGTTCCATCCGTATGTTGCCCATCCTTTACGGAAGCGTAGCTCAGTCGGTAGAGCAGCTGACTCTTAATCAGCGGGTCCGGGGTTCGAGCCCCCGCGCTTCTACCACCTTCAAGATCCTGCCTGGCAGGGTCTTTTTTTTTGTCCATTCCTCCCCGTTCCGCCCTGCCGATGGCTGGAAACTAGGCTTGAACTGCCCCCGTGCGCCCGGCACTATGCCGCCCTACTTTTGTGGGGAGAGCGAATGACGCTGCAATGGATCGCGATTGTTTTGGGCGCGCTGGCGACGGCGGGCGGGCTGGTTGGGTTTTTGCGGCCGGCGCTGGTTCACCGGTTTGCCGAGCAGTTTCCGCGCAGCGTTGCTCCGGCGTGGGTTCTGACCGCGCTCTGCTGCTGGCTGGGTGCGGCGGAGGCGCTGAAGATGAACATGGGCTTCCTGGACGCCTACAAGCAGTACATCTACCTCATCGCCCCGGCGGTTTTCGTGGCCAGCGTGGTTTACATGAAGGAGCTGCTGGCGCCGCGCGCGCTAGGCGGGTTCCTGCTGCTGGTCGCCGTACCCATTTTGCAGGTTGCCCGCTGGCACGAGTCGCCGCTGCGGTTGGTGGTGGTCGTGCTGGTCTACGCCTGGATCGTCTACGGGCTGGTGCTGCTGATGTCGCCGTGGTGGTTCCGCAAGTGCTACCGCCCGGTGCTGGCGAACGAGCGGCTTTTCAAGGGGATCGCGCTTGGCAAGGCCGCCTTCGGCGTCGCGCTGCTGCTCCTCGGCATCTTCGTCTACTGAGCCGCTTCCGCCTCTTCGCCCTGGAGCGTCTTTTCGAGATCCATTGCCCGCTTGCACTTGCGGATCTGCTCGTTGTAGCCGTCGACCATCTCCTTGGTGATGTTCTGGCCGTAGCGCGCCGCGAGGCTGGCCATGTGGGTGATGGCGCGGTAGGCCTTTTCGTATTCCCCGGCCATGTAGTAGGCCTCGGAGAGCGTGCTCCAGACGTGGTGGTCGTTCGGGGCGAGGATCATCGCCTGCTGGGCCAGGTCGATGGCCTTCTGCCCGTTGCGGAAGGCCGGATCCTCGGCGGTGGCGTAGAGCCAGGCCAGGTTGTTGAGCAGCTTGAAATCCTCCGGGTTTTCCGCCGCCAGCTCGGTCAGGACGGCCTCGGCCTTGCCGTATTCCTTCGCATTGATGTAGACGTGCCCAACGATGTAGCGGGCCTCCTGGTTTTTCGGGTCGATCTCCAGGATGCGCTCGTAGGCGCCGATGGCCGACTGGAAATCCTCCTCCTTGAAATAGGCCGCCGCCACTTCCAGCAGGAAGCGGATGCGCTCTTCGTCGGTGCGCGTGTTGATGGCGAGCCCCGGCGTGGAGGCGTCGCCTTGCTCCTGCGCCAGGGCGGGCGAGGCGAGCAGGGCCAGCAAGGGAAGGGATCGGAATAGGCGTTTCATGGGGTTTCGCTCCTAGTTCATAGTGCCGATGTCGACGTGGACAACGGCCGGTTCGGTTTTGACCAGTTGCAGCCCGGATGGCAGATCCACCACCACCGGCAGGTCGTAGCCGGTGCTTTCGGAAAGTTCGGCGCAGCTGACGTAGGCAAAGATGTCCGCCGAGCGCAACTGCTCCATGCGTTGCTGCTGCCCGCGGACGGTCAGGGTGATCGATTGCGGCTGGACGGCGATCATGCGGTGCTCGCCGGAGGCGCTCAGCACGCGGATGGGAACCTGTTCGAAAATCCGGGTGCTGCTGCGCGCTTCCAAGGTCAGTTCAACCGAAACCCATTCCGGATCGACCCGCATGCGCCCCGCCTCAAGCAAGGCCACCGGCACGCTCTCCTTGAACGAGGCCTGCCGGTCCCGCAGGTCGATCGGCTCCGTATGGATGCTTTCCATGGCGTCGATCACCTCGCGCGCTCCCGTGATTCGCACCGACGCGGGCGTGCAGGCGATCTTCTCGATTTCCAGCCCGGCCGGCAGCGAGCCGTTGAGCGTCGCCTTGACCGGCAGCAGCCGCTCGCTCTCCTGGTCGAGCTTGATGACCACCTCGGGCGGGCTGAACCGCACCACCTTGGCGGTCGTCGGGTTGCGCAGCATCTTTTCCGTCAGGCGGATGTTCAGTTCGCGGCCGCGCTCGGGGTCGGGCACCGGAATGCGTACGCGCAACTGCTCGTTGTTGAGGTAGCGGATGTCCTCGCGCGAGCCGCGGAAAAGCACGTTGACGCGGTGGACCGATTTTTCCCACACCGCCCAGCCCGGCGGCACGTCCACATCCACCACGATGTTCGACACGGAAACCTCGAACCCGATGTTCTTGCGGATGCTTTGCCACGCGATGAAGGCCATGGCGATGCAGAGCAGGATCAGATTCTTGTCCTTGCGCAGCGCCATCCAGAGGTTGGAGAGCCTATTGTTCATCCGCCTCCTCGCCCATGGGCATCAGGACCGTGTCGGATAGGTCGGCCTCGCCGGTGGCGAGC
>JBGSLE010000328.1:0-13800 GCA_041740875.1 Pontiella sp.
GTGGTGATCTTTACCGATGACCAGGGGTATCAGGACATCGGGTGTTATGGATCGCCGGACATCGCGACGCCCAACCTCGACCGCATGGCGATGGAAGGACTGCGCTTTACCGATTTCTACGCGGCCGCCACCGTCTGCACCCCCTCCCGCGGTGCCTTGCTCACCGGCCGATATCCCGAGCGGCTTGGCCTGGCCGAGGGCGTCTTCTTCCCGAATTCCGGGGATGCGGGGCTTTCGCCGGACGAAATCACCATCGCGGAACTCCTGAAGCGCAAAGACTACGCCACCGCCTGCATCGGCAAGTGGCATCTGGGCCATCGGGATGCCTATCTGCCGACCGCGCAAGGCTTCGATCTGTACTACGGCATTCCCTACAGCAACGACATGTGGCCGGCGCCGGAGTTGAAGCCGGCGAAGGCTATCCACTGGCGCCTTGGAATGGACGCCCAAAAAATGAAGGCCATGGCGACCGCGCAAAAAAACAGGGATAACGAAAACCAGGTTCCCCTGATGCGCGGCAATGAAATCGTCGAGTTTCCCGCCGAACAAGCCACGCTTACCCAGCGCTACACCGAGGAAGCGCTCAGGTTCATCGAGTCGAACAAGAACCGCCCCTTCTTCCTTTATCTGACGCCCGCCATGCCACATATCCCGCTGTTTGCCTCACCCGGCTTCAAGGGGAAAAGCAAGGCCGGACTGTATGGCGACACCATCGAGGAAATCGACTGGGCCGTCGGGCAGCTCAATGCGGCGCTCGAACAGCACGGGCTGGCAGACAACACCTTGGTGGTCTTCACCTCCGACAACGGCCCCTGGCTTTCAATGGGATTGCATGGCGGCCACGCGCTGCCCCTGCGCAACGGGAAAGGCTCCACCTTTGAGGGCGGAATGCGCGTGCCCTGCATCATGAAAATGCCCGGCACGATTCCGCGCGGATCCATCTGCACGGAACTGGCCACCACCATGGACCTGTTGCCTACAATCTGCCAGATGGCCGACATTCCGCTCGGGCACACCATCGACGGCGCGGATATTTCCGATCTAGTCCAGGGGAAGCCGGGAGCGCAATCGCCGCACGCGTTCTTGCTCTACTACCTGTTTGACGGAACGCTCTCCGCCATCCGCATGGGCGACTGGAAGCTGATTTTCTCCAAGCCCGTGATTTTCTATTCCGCGGACGTGGAGCCGCGGGACTATTCCGGCGAGAGGTTCGAGCCGGAACTCTACAACCTGCGCGAAGACATTGGCGAGACCGCCAACCTTTTGGGAAAGCATCCGGGCATTGCGGAAAAGATGCACCAGCGCGCGCTGGCCGAGGCGGAGAAACTGAAGCCGCAACAAGGACGCTAGTACTCTGTACACCATAAAACTACGTACTGCAAAATTGAGACTCAGGCCTCTTTGACGGCAAAGACGCAAAGAAACTAAGAAATACCTTTTATTTTCTCCTTCGCGCCTTGGCGACTTCGCGGCAGAACTTTCGAATATTAGAGCATGTAACGATTGAAACGCCGTCAAAAAATTGTAGGGAGGGAATGGTTGAAAACGTTGGCTTGCAAGTTTTCAGCTTCGCTTTGCGTCCCGCCACGGCTGGAAGGGCGTTGCCCGTTCCAGCCCTACAAAAAATTGATACGGCATCATATTCGTGAATTGCTCTAAACGCGGAGACGCGGAGATTCCTTCCATACTCGCTCTGCGCCTCTGCGCCTCGGCGTTTTACCTGATTTCGACGCATGCCATTTCAGCGGGATATCTAAATTTTCCATCCCCCTAAGACGCTACGACACGAAGCAAGGGAAACTGATTTCTTTGCGCCTTCGCGGCTTTACGGTCATCCACCTGCTGCTGCACCGCGTTAAGCAGACGCAAAGCGAGGCTTGAGGAACGAAAGCAGCGAACGAAGAGAGTGGCAATAATTGAGAGGCAAAATGATTTTTCGGTGCGACGGGGTTTTTATACTTTGATCGGGTGAATGATTAACGTTGTGGATCAATGCGTTCACGAACGAAACATTGCAGATCGGTTTTGCCATAAAAATCATGCTGCCTATCTCCTCTGCTGCGAAGCCGCGTTAGAAAAATTACCTGATCATTTTATTGTTTTAACCACCAGGCAACGGGTTGGGCTATTTTGCTTCCCAGTGGAACTCCTCGCCCTCGGCCACCATCTTCAGCGCGCCGCGCCGCTTGCCGGGCTTGGCAAACTGCTGCGGGGCGGCCGCCTTCATCTTTTCGATGAGCTTTTTGTGTTCGGGCGTCAGCGCGAGGTTGGTCCATTCGTTGGGATCGCGTTTCACGTCGTAGAGTTCCTCGGTGCCGTCGGCATAGTGGATGTAGCGCCACTCCGCATTGACCACGGAATATTCGTTCTCCGCGCCGACCGTGAAGACATAGCGGTCCTTGGCCTTGGCGGGTTGCTTCAAGTCGGCGGCGAGGGATTGCCCTTCCAGCCCCTTGTCGGGCGCGAGGCCGCACAGCTCGACCAGCGTCGGGTAGATGTCGATCAGCATGGCGCTCGCCTCCAGGCTGGCGCCGCGCGCCATGCCCGGACCCGCCCACATGAACGGAATGTTGGTGGTGCGCTGCCACAGGGTATGCTTGCCCCAGTTGCCTTTTTCGCCGAGGTGGTAGCCGTTGTCGCTCCACAGCACAATGACGGTGTTGTCGCGGTAGGGGCTTTTTTCCAGCGCGTCGAGCACGCGCCCGACCATGGCGTCGGCGTAGCTGATGCAGGCCATGTAGCCAATCATCGCCTCGTCGAGGATGCCCAGCTCGACCAGTTTGTCGTGGACGCTCTTTTTGCGCGCCAGCTTGGCCTTGCGGACCGGCGCTGGCAGATCGTCGAAATCGTCCTCCTTGAGCGTGGGCCGCCACATGGTTTTCGGATCGTAGAGGTCGAAATATTTCTGCGGGGCATAGTTGGGGAAGTGCGGGGCATAGAAGCCGACCCCGAGGAAAAACGGCTTGTCGTGCTTGCGGGCGAGCACCTCCGCCGCCCAGTTGGCGCGCTGGGTGTCGGCCATTTTATCCTCGTCCGCGTTGGGCAGCGGAGCCGACTCCATGAATCCGCCCTTGAGCTTGGCGGGATCGTTCGCCTTTTGGTTGAAGAGGCTGTGGGGATAGGGATCGGGCAGCGGAACGCCCGGGAATTCCCAGCTGTCCGCCCCCCACCCCGTCGTCTTCTGGGCCGGCGTCTGGGTGAAGTATTCCGTCCAGCCCCGGCGGTCGAGGAAACCCGCGGTGTGGTGGTAGAGCTTGCCGGCGCCGAACGTGGCATAGCCGCCCTCTTGGAGCGCGACCTGCAGCGGGCGGTATTCCGGGCAGTGGAAGATGGTCGGTGTCTCGTCGTAGCAGCCGGTCGTGGAAGGAAGCCGTCCGGTGAAGATCGAGGCCCGCGACGGCGCGCAGAAGATTCCGACCGTGTGCGCGTTTTGGCAGGTGACGCCGCGCTTCGCGAGCCGGTCGAGGTTCGGCGTCTTCACATAGGGATGGCCCATCGGCCCGATCCAGTCGTTCATGTCGTCCACCGCGATCATGATGACGTTCGGGCGGTTGGCCGACCGAGACGGGGCGGGCGCCAGCGCCAGGCAGGCCGATGCGAGGGCAAAGAAAGTGGTTCGATTCCGGTTCATGCGGTCCTCCTTGGGTCAGACAACAGACAACGGTGATGCTTTTGTGGTTTGCCGACTCATAGTAGAAACGTTTTACCCCTTCAAGCACCGATTTAGGTTATGCAAATGAGCGCGGCTCTCCCATTAAAACAGGAATTGACAAGAGAATCGTTTTTTCCTACAAGAAAAAGGTCGTTATGGCGTGGCTTAGGATCAAAAGATGGAACCATAACCGCAACTTCGCCGCCGAGCCGACATGATCTAATAGCCGGGCAGCTGCTTCGTGAGGAAAATCCAGCTAACCGTGAAGGTTCCAAAAGCACTAAGAAAGTACCCCACTCATGAAAAATCTGAAAACATGCATCATTTCGCTGCTGCTGGCATCCGTTTCCATAGCTCTTCAAGCCGCTCCTCGGCCGAACATCTTGTTTGTAGTCTGCGACGACCTCAGTCCTCGCATTAGCCCGGCGGGGTATCCCGGCATAAAAACCCCGGTGCTGGATCAATTGGCAAAAGTATCGACCACCTTCCGGCGGGCCTATTGCCAATATCCTGTCTGCGGTCCATCCCGCGCCTCCTTTATGAGCGGTCTTTATCCGGAAACTACCGGCGTACTCGATAATACCGTTCGAATAACAGAAACGCGTCCCGGAACGCCCTCCTTGCCCGAAATCTTCCGCAAGGCGGGTTATTGGACCGCATCAACGGGCAAAGTCTTTCACCATCCGCTGGAAAATCCCGGCGGAGAAGCATGGGACGAAATGCAGGGATTCGACAACGACGAAACCCTGATCGAAAAGCAGGCTCGTGAAGCCTTTGAAAAAGAGCACGGCCCGATTGCTGAAAAGAACAATAAAAAAGCCTGGAAGGAATTTTACCCGACCATCGCACCCCAAACCCGCAACCAGGGCGTGAAGGGAATCGGCCCCGGATACGGGCCGACCGACCTGACCGATGCACAGCATAACGACGGCAAAAACGCCCAAACGGTGGCAAACTGGCTGACGGAAAAACCATATGGGGATAAACCCTTCATGATCGCGTGCGGCTTTCACAAACCGCACATTCCGTTCCTGGCCCCCGCCAAGTATTTCGAACTGTATCCGAAAAAATCCCTCGTGTTTGACATCGACCCCGCCACGGACTGGGATGATATCCCGGCGATTGCTCAAACCAAACAGTTCGCTGACTACGGATTCCCACCTTTAGGAACAGAAGATTTGGATCGACGACGGGAATTTACGCAGGCCTATTACGCCTGCATCTCGTTCATCGATGCCCAGTTGGGTGTGGTTCTCAATGCCCTAAAGATGAGCGGTCAATGGGACAACACCATCATTGTCTTTATCGGCGACAACGGATACCACCTCGGCGAACATTTCATGTGGGGCAAGGTACACTTGTTCGAGGAGTCCGCCAAAATCCCGATGCTCATGCGCGCCCCCGGCATAACCAAGGGAGACATCCATACCGGCCTGATCGGCCTGATCGACATTTTCCCGACCCTGGCGGAACTATGCTCCGTTACACCCCCCGACCACCTTCAGGGCCGCTCAATCGTTCCCATGCTGAAGGATGCCACCGCACCGGGCAACACGTGGGCCTATACCGTGGTCAAACGCGGCAATACATTGGGACAGGCCATCCGGTTCGAACACTATCGCTACACGGAATGGGGCTCGGCAGACCTGAACGAACTCTATGATTTAGCCAAAGACCCTCGCGAACGCACCAATCTCGCGAAAAACCCAGAAAAAAAGCCTCTTCTAAAACAGGCCCAAACCCTGTTGAACGAGGCCCGTGCCAAAGCTCTGAACACAAATAAATAACGGGAGATGCACATGCTGACCCGGTCAGACAAAACAAGGACGGGAATCATGACCTGTCTACTCACGGCGCCGCTGCTTTTCGCTGCCGCACCAAAACCGGCCCTCGAACCGATCGACCCTGCGTCCATCGACCTGACCCAGCCTACCCTTTTCCTGATGCCCTACTCGCACCTTGATGATATCTGGCGCTGGAACTATCCGCAGGTGATCCGTGATTTTCTAACCAGCACCATGGATGACAACTTCGCCGCTTTTGAAAAATATCCGGACCATGTCTTTAACTGGTCCGGTGCCAGCCGCTACGCGATGATGAAGGAATACTACCCCGAAAAATATGAAATACTCAAAGCGTGGGTCGCCGCCGGACGCTGGTTCCCCAGCGGCAGCGCGTGGGTTGAAAACGACACAAACCTTCCAACAACGGAATCCATGATCCGTCAGCTTCTTGTCGGTCGCACCTATTTCATGAACGAGTTCGGCGTTTCGAGCGACGAGTTCATGCTGCCGGACTGCTTCGGGTTCCCCTACTCGCTGCCCTCCGTTCTGAGCCATTGCGGTCTACGCGGTTTTTCAACACAGAAACTGACGTGGGGTTCCGCCAATGGAATTCCGTTTAATGTAGGTCGCTGGATTGGCCCGGATGGCAACTGGGTCATCGCGGCTCTTAATGGCGGCGACTACGCCCGCGCCCACGAAACCGTTTACTCCACCGACGCAAAAACACTGGAACGGCTGAAAGAAAATGAAAAGCGCTCCGGCTTGCCGATTGATTTGTACTACCTAGGCGGCGGCGATAAAAACAATGCCGACCGCGGCGGTGCCCCACAGGACATTTCCCTCCAAACCCTGGCAAAATGCTATGCAACCAAGGGTCCAGTCCAGGTGATTGCCGGTCGGTCGGACCTCATGTTCAATGCCATCACCGCCGAGCAGGCTGAAAAATTCCCAACCTGGGAAAAAGATCTGCTCCTGATTCAACACTCCACGGGCATGCTCAGTTCCATGGGCTACACCAAAAAACTAAACCGGAATGCGGAGCTGCTCGCCGATGCCGCCGAACGTGCCGCCGTTTCAGCCAGCCTGTTTTCCAAAGCAGTTTATCCGGTCAACCAGCTTCAAAAAGGCTGGGAGCTGACGCTGCGCAATCAATTCCACGACACCTTGCCCGCCACCAGCATTCCGCTGGCCCATGAATATGCATGGAACGATGGAGTCGTTGCGTTGAATCAATTTGCCGGAGTCTATGCCGATGCCGCCGGATCGCTGGCCCGTTCATTGAAAACCGATATTCCGGGTGTGCCGCTGGTGATCTTTAATCCGCTCTCAATCGAACGTAACGATGTGGTCGAAGCGTTGATTCCCGCAGAGCTGGCCCAAGCCGAACAGATCACCGCCTACACTGCGGACGGCCAAGCGCTTCCTACCCAGTTGTCCACCGGATGGGACGGTATGCGCCGGGTGCTCTTTCAAGCCAAGCTGCCGCCCGTCGGCGCAACCGTCTATGCCTTGCGCGGGGAAAAACCTCCCCAAGCAGCCACCAGCGAGCTGAAGGTTAATGAACACGCTCTTGAAAATGCGCGCTATCGCGTCACGTTAAACCCAGACGGCGACATCGCCGGCATTCTGGATAAACAGATCGGAAAAGAACTGCTCGAAAAACCGGCACAGCTGGAGTTCATTCCCGATTTTCCTGACGTCAAACCGGCCTGGCGCATCTATTATAAAGATATTATCAAGCCTGCCCGCAGCGTCGCTTCGAGTCCGATCTCCGTTCGGGTGATCGAAAAGGGGCCCGTGCGCGTGGCCGTTGAAATCATTCGCGAGAATGAAGGCTCAAAAATCGCGCAGCGAATCCGTCTTTACAGCGGAACCGATGGAAGCCGAGTCGAAGTGGCTAACCATATCGACTGGAAAACCCGCGGTGCGTTGCTGAAAGCCGCATTCCGTTTCACAGCGTCCAATCCAGAGGCCACCTATAATCTTGGCTTAGGAACGATTCAGCGCGGCAACCGGCACGAGAAACAGTACGAAGTTCCTGCACACGAATGGATCGATCTAACCGACGAATCTGGTTCGTACGGCGCGTCCATCCTGACCAGTTACAAATACGGCAGCGATAAGCCGGACAACAACACGCTCCGCCTGACGCTGATTCATTCGCCGGACACCGAGGAATGGGAAGACGAAACGCTGGATCGCGGTCGCGTTAAAGAGATGCGCTGGCAGGACTGGGGACGTCACGAATTTAACTATGCTATCACCGGACATCAGGGCGACTGGCGCGGCGGAAAAACCCATCAGGAGGCGATGCGTTTTGAACAGCGCCCCGCCGCCTTTGCCGTCCCGAAAACGACGGGCGAAAAAACATCGTTCTCGCTGCTGAACATCAACACTCAGCAAGTGAATGTGCAGGCGGTTAAAATGGCGGTAGATGGATCGGGTGTGATTGTCCGTCTGCAAGAGCTGACCGGAAAATCCTGCTCAGGTGTTCAGTTGTCCAGCGCGCTGCCGCTCACCGCCGCCGAAGAAACGGACGGAGTTGAGCGTCGCCTGAACAAGCCGTTGCCCGTTGCGGGCAACGCGTTGACGCTCGATTTCACACCGTATCAACTGCGTACGGTTCTGTTAAAAATTAAAGGCCCGGAAGCGGAATCCCTGACCACTCCGATTCCGCTCGCCTACGACACCGACGTGTTCAGCTATAACAACAACCGCGAAGACGGCTACGGAAGCAAGGAAGCCATCAAAGGGCGCAAAGAACATCTGCAAGGAAGCGCTGGAAGCTTCGATGGCAAGGGCGGAACCTATCCGGCGGAAATGATCGGCGACACCGTGGTGATGGGCAATGTCTCCTTCGACATCGGCCCGCGTACCGATATGGCCTGCAATGCAGTGGCCTGCCGCGGACAGACCGTGGCTCTGCCTGAAGGAACGAAGGTGGTTCACCTGCTGGCCGCGGCCGATGTGGATACCGAGGTGGTCTTTAAAGCGGGCGGCAAATCAATCCCGCTGACGATCGGCGGCTGGTCCGAAAATATGGGCCAATGGGACAAGCGGGTTTTCAAAGGGTTTGTTGCCGAGCTTTCCTACTCGCTGCGCAACGATCTCGTTCGGATTGATCCGGGTTTCATACGGGACCAGCGCATCGCCTGGTATGCTTCGCACCGTCATCTTCCCGCCATGGATACGCTCTACGAATACGGCTACCTATTTGCTTACCGCCTCGAAATACCGGAAAGTGCAAATAGCATCACACTGCCGCAATCTCCGTTCGTCCGCCTCGTGGCAGTGAGTGTCGGCGATGAAGGCCGGGCTGAAGCCTTGCAGTCTCCATTCCAGGATCTGCACCGCGACGATGCCTTTCAAGCCCGCTTCAATCATCCGTAAATATACACTCCATGAAAACTATCTGTCTGACATTTTTCGGTGTTGCGGTCGTCGCCTCTGCGGTTGCAAGCGACTGGCCGCAATACGGCCGCACAATTGATCGGAATATGGTTTCCGACGACACCGATCTGCCCTCTTCCTTCGAGGTCGGCGGGACCAACACCCCAGCAAAAAACATTAAGTGGAAAGTCTCCTTCGACGGTGAAATCCGCGGCATGCCGATTGTGGCCAACGGCAAAGTTTATCTGGCGGCAGCCGCAGACGAGGGCAATCCGAAATATCCCTTGCCGACCCGTCCTGACTGGAAAAAAGGCACACTCTACTGTTTCGACGAGGAGACCGGAGAGCGGCTTTGGCAGCTCACCTCCAACGAAGAACAGCGGGGCGGAACCATCGGCCAGTTTGGCCTCACCACAGCCCCGGTGGTGGAAAAAGACCGCCTCTATGTTTTCGGCGGGCGCAACTATGTTTTCTGTCTGACACCCGACGGACTGGGTGCTGGCAACGTCGGGCCGATCACCAACGAAGCCGCGTTCTACAAAATCCAAGAGCCTTTCAAGATTGAGCCGACCGATGCCGACATGGTTTGGCAGTTCGATTCAAAAAAACAGTGGCCCGCGATCAATTATCATAACGCCTATGCGTACTCGCCGCTGGTGGTTGGCGATTTCATTTATACCTCAACGGGCAACGGAGCCGTGAAGGATCTGGAATATCTCAATACCGACCATCCCCCTCGCCCCAACGCCGATGTGCCGACGCTGATGATGCTGAATAAGAAAACCGGCAAACTGATTGCGCACGATACCGAGCTGATGGGCCGCGGCATGATCCACGGATCATGGGGCACGCCCTGCGCTGGCATGGTGAACGGAAAAATGCAAATCCTGTTCGGCGGGTGCGACGGCATCGTTTATGGCTTCGACCCCGAGCCGGAACTCATTCCGGGCACAGTCGGGAAACTCAAAAAAATCTGGTCGTTTGACCTCAACGTTCATCTAGGCGCCGAGCGCCGTTACGAAACCTTCGGTGCGCCCGTCTGCGTGGAGGGAAAAGTCTATGCCGCCGTTAGCGATGACTGGACCCATCCGAAAGATCCCGGAATCCTCGCTTGTTTCGATGTCTCCGGCACGGGCGACATCACGCATTCGGGACTGGTCTGGCAATACCGCGACATCGGTATTTCCGAGGGAGCCGTTTCCATTTCCAAAGGGCTGGTTTATGCCACCGACCTCAACGGCCGGATTCATTGTCTCGATAAAGATACCGGAAAGGTCCACTGGGTTCTCAAAACCAAAGGCGACTTCCGGGCGAACACGGTCGTAGCCGACGGAAAGGTTTTCGTCGGAAACAGCAAGGGCGACTTTTTCATTCTCAAAGAGGGCCGGGAACTTGAAATCGTGCATCAAACCCGTTTCCCGCAGGGCCTCAGCGGTGCCTGTATTGTGGCCAATGGCACCTTGTTTGTGCCAGCGGGCGATACGCTTTACGCCATTCAAGAAACCAAAGGAAATTGAACATGATGGAAGCGCTGGTGATCGCAGATCGCATTCGACTCAAAACCGGTCAGGGCGGACGGCCCTATCTCGATCTCCGCTTTAACGGAGCCGAAGCACACCTCTATCTGCACGGCGGACATGTTTTGCACTATCAACCGGCCGGACAATCTCCGGTACTTTGGCAAAGCGAAAAAAGCTGGTTTGAGCCGGGCAAACCGATCCGTGGCGGCATTCCCATCTGCTGGCCGTGGTTTGGCCCGCACCCCGACGATCCCAAACAACCCGCCCACGGCGTGGCCCGTTTAATCGAATGGGAGCCTGTGCGTTCTGCAGCCACCGCAGAAGCAACGTCCGTGACCCTCAAGCTCCCGGCATCGGCTTACCCTGACGCCTCCCTGCAACTCACGGTGGAGTTGAGCCATCAGCTTTCCGTCACCCTCACGACCACCAACACGAGTGATAAGGAGCTCCATTTTGCCGAAGCGCTGCATACCTATTTTGCCATTCAGGATATTCACGCGGTAACCATCACCGGCCTTGAAGGACAACGGTATATCGACAAGCTCGCTGCGGACAAATCCCTTCAAACGCAAAACGGCCCGATCTCCTTTTCGGCGGAAACGGATCGTGTCTACACCCGCACGCCGCACACCTGCACCTTGATCGATCACGCCCTAAAACGAACCGTTATCATTTCAAAAGAAAACAGCCTTTCGACCGTCGTCTGGAATCCGTGGATTGAAAAATCCATCCGTATGCCGGACTTTGGTGACGATGAATATCTGGGCATGGTCTGTATTGAAGCCGCCAATTGCGGATCGGATCCAATCACGCTGGCTCCCGACAAAACACACGCCATGAAGCTACAGATCAGCGTTCGCCCCATTCGTTAAGGAACCCTTTAAATACCGTATAAACACAGGAATAAAACATGACCAAAGGTAATAATAAATTTCTCAAAACACTGGCGCTTTTTCTGCCGGGTATTTTTGCCGTAGGATCCAATATCGGTACAGGTAGTGTGACAACCATGTCAAAAGCCGGAGCTGACTATGGCATGCAATTGCTTTGGACCATCCTGTTTTCATGCTACGCAACCTACTTCATGATCTGTATCTACGGAAAATTCACCCTCGTCACCGGCCAAACGGCACTGCAGGCCTTCCGTAAACATATCCATCCAGCCATGGGAATCTTCTTCATCGTTGCCCTGACCGCAGCAGTCAGCGGCAGCATGATGGGCGTGATGGGCATTGTTGCGGATATCTGCTACGTGTGGTCGAAATCCGCGATTGAAGGCGGTATCGCTCCGATTTACTTCGCCGCCTTTTTTATCTTTCTGGTCGATTTTGTTTTGTGGCGCGGAAAAACACAGTTTTTCCAACGGGCGCTGGCCGTCACCGTTTCGATTATGGGGATCAGCTTTTTGATCAACTTTTTCCTCATGACCCCCTCTCTGGACAGCATCCTAACCGGATTGATCCCTAATCTACCGGACGAGACCGTCAATAAGGGCGGACCGTTTATGGTAATCGCCGGTATGGTCGGAACAACCGTTTTCTCCGGAATGTTCATCATTCGCACCACGCTGGTCAAAGAGGCGGGTTGGACCATGAAGGACTTTAAGCACCAGCGCAATGATGCGGCCGTCTCCGCCGCGTTGATGTTTCTGATCAGCACCGCCATCATGGCCGCTGCGGCGGGCTCTCTCTATGCGAACCATATCAAGCTCGATACGGTCTCCCAAATGCTCGGCCTGCTGGAACCGTTGGCCGGAAAAATGGGTTCAGCAATCTTCGCCTTCGGGATTATTTCTGCCGGGGTCGGCTGCTCCGTTCCGAATATTCTGATGCTGCCGTGGCTGGTGTGCGATTATAACAACGCTCCCCGCGACATGACCCAGAAGAAATACCGCATCATGATTGTTCTCTTTTCGTTGCAGGGGCTGGTCGTTCCACTCATCGGCGGTAAACCGATTCTGGTCATGGTGGTTTCTCAGGCCCTCAGCTCGGTGCTCCTGCCCATGACAACGATTTGTATTCTCTATCTGGCCAATCGCAAGGATTTGATGAAGGAGCACGTGAACAAGGTGGGTGCCAACATCGTTCTGGTTTGTATTCTTATACTGGCCCTTTTCAACGCGTTTACAGGCCTGAAGGGCGTTATTGCTCTGGTTAAAAACCCGCCCGCAGTTCATGCTCCGGCGACACCGGGTAAATAAGATCCATTCACTCACCGAAGCCGACACCCCGCGTCGGCTTTGTTTTTCAAAAACCAAGTATCAGCACCCCGGCGCAAAAAAAAACAGACCTCATAACAGGAGAATAAACATGAATGTTCCGAATATCCTCTTCTTAGAACCCAATCGCGTTTGGCGAACCTATCCGGGCGGAAAAATACTTGACCGCATGGAAGGCAAGGCGAATCCCGCAGACGCTCACTTTCCAGAGGACTGGATCGGCTCCACCACCCGCGCCGTCAACAAAGGTCGCGAGGAGATCATTGAAGGACTTTCTAACGTCACCGTTGACGGCGAAACGCTGACGCTCAAAGCCCTCTGCGAGAAACATCCGGACGCTATGCTTGGAGCGGCGCACGTTGCGAAGTATGGAGCCACCACCCAGTTTCTGCTCAAGCTTCTGGACTCCGCCACCCGGTTGCACATCCAGTGCCATCCGACCATCCCCTTCGCGCAAAAACACCTCAACAGCAACGCCGGAAAAACGGAGGCCTATGTCATTCTCGGCATTCGCGATGAAGTTAAGGAGCCCTACATTTATATGGGCTTTCAGCATCCTCCGAAACCCGAAGCGTTTAAACGCATGATTGAAGAGCAGGATACCGCAGCCATCCTCGCCTGTTTTGAAAAAATTCCGATCAAACCGGGCGATGTCTTCATCGTTCCCGGCGGCATGCCGCACGCCATCGGAGAGGGCGTTTTTATGGTCGAGATCATGGAGCCCACCGACTTTGCCGTGCGCATCGAATTTGAACGCGGCGGCTACGTCCTGCCGGAAGCGTCGCGCTTTATGAACCGGGGCATCGACTTCGCGCTCTCCATGTTCAACTACGACGCCACCCCGATTGACCTGCTCAAGCAAAAATTCTTCTGCGCACCGAAGGTTCTGGAAACACAAAACCAAAGCACCGAGTGCGCCTTGGTCGATCGGGAAAAAACCGCTTGCTTCCGCGTCAACCGGATTAAAGTTAATAATCGCTACGTCAAAAAATCCGACAGCTTTTACACGGGCATCGTAACAAAAGGCTCAGGAACCCTGGCGACCGGAAGCAAAACCTACTCGCTCAACGAGAATACGAAGTTTTTCGTGCCGTACCAAACGGGAGAGATTCGGTTTGATTCCGCCAGCGGCATGGAGATCCTCGCCACGCATCCGCCCGCCTAGTTCCAACGGAGAAGGGTTCCATGAAAAAACTGCTGCTGTCGCTCCTCTTTACCGCCGCCGCCCATGGCGCA
>JBGSLE010000329.1:0-1981 GCA_041740875.1 Pontiella sp.
TTCCAGGCCGCGACCACGGTGCCGTGCGGCACCCGCTCGTCGGCTTCGATAATCAGTGGCGCGCCGGGGTTGGCGGCCGCCGCAGCGCCGAGGGCGGCAGGCAGACGTTCGGCATCCAGCCGCTCATCGTTGAAGTAGAACCATCCCCCGCGCGTGATCGAAAGCACCATCGAGCCGAAGCGCGCGCCGCCGGTGAAGGGCGATTCGGGCAGGACCACGTTGATGCCCGGCTGCATGACGAACGGCGACACCGCCAGGAAGAAGGAGAGGGCCAGCAGCGAGGCGTCGCAAAACGCGATGCTGATCGTGAAGACGCCCACCGGCTTGCGGGTTGGCTTGAACCGGCGCAACTGGTGGCTTTTCTGGTGGGGATCAAAGGGTTTCATTGCCCGTCACTCCGCCGCTGGTTCGGTCGTAGACGAGGAACCGGTAGAGGTCCTCGGCGGCATGCTCCATGTTCAGCGTGATGGCCTCGACGCGGCTGAGCAGGAAATTGTAGCCCGCGAACGAAGGGATCGACACACACAAGCCAAACGCGGAGGTGACCAGCGCCTGCCAGATGCCGGCCGAGAGGTCGCCGATCTCAGCCAGCGGCGCCTTTTGCTCCATCGCCATGAAAACACCGACCAAGCCGATGACCGTGCCGAGCAGGCCGAGCAGCGGCGTGATCTGCGCAATCGTCAGCAGTCCGCCCAGGTTTTTCTCCAGGCGCGGGATTTCGGACAGCCCCGCCTTGGCGATGGTCTGCTTGAGCTCCTCGGGCTGCTCGTCGGAATGCAGCAATCCGATGCGCACGATGTGGGCGACCGGCCCGGGGGTTTGGTCGCAGATCGAGACCGCCTCGGCGGTATTGCCGCGGTTGACGATGGTGAAGATGCCGCTGAGGAAATCGTCCTGCTTGATCTGCGCCCGGTGCAGATGGAACACGCGCTCGAGAAACAGGATGGCCGCAGCCACGCTGCACACCAGGATCGGCAGCATGATCCATCCGCCTTTAACCATCAGTTCCCACATAGTCCGTCTCCTCCGCCTGCTGGAACAGCAGCCAGTTGTCCTTCTTGATCTTCTGGAGACGCTTGAGCGCCTCGTCCTTGGCGGGCACGTTGGCTTCGAGCACCCGCTCGTACACCTTCGCCGCCTCCAGCCAGGCCTTCTCCATCTCCTTGAGCGTGGCCGCGCCGAACGCCGAACGGGTGAACCACATCACGCTATAGGGCGAACGCTCGATGTTTTCGTTGATGAAGGTGTAGACCACGTTCATGTAGCGGCTGAACGCCTTGTCGGCGGAGCCGCTCTTTTCGAGGCAGCGACCGATCTTGTATTCGGCCTGGAGCTTGAGGGTCCTGGGCGCGGAGGGCCGGTCGAGGATCGCCTGGAAGGAGGTGATCGCCTCGGCGTATCGCTCGGGGGCGTCGGATGCCAGCGAATACTGGCAATCGCCCTTCCGGCCCCACGCGGCATTTACGAGGGGGCTGTCGGGATAGTTCTTGATGATCTCTTCGAACGCCAGGACCGCGCGGGCGAACTCGCCGAGCTCGGTCAGCGCGTCGCCCTGGGCGAACCGCACCTGGGGCATGATCTCGCTGCCGGGATGGTTTTTCGCCACCTCGCCGTAGCGTTCGACGGCCTTGACATAGTTGGATTCGGCGGCGGCGCAGCGGCCCGCCCAATAGAGCGCGCGCGGGGCGAGCCAGTGCGACTTGAATTCGGCGGCGATGCGCAGGAAGAGCGGCTCGGCGTCGGCATACCGACCTTGGTTGAAGTATTGCTCCGCCAACCAGAAAAGCACTTCCGGCGTCCATTCGGAGCCGGGGTACCTCTCGACAAAGGCCTTGCAGGTGGCGACCGCCTCCTCGATCTGGCCCTGCCGGTAGAGGCAAAAGCCGCGCATGTAGAACGCCTGCGGGGCGTACTCGCTCTCCGGCCAGATGGCCACCACCGATTCGAAGGCCGCCTGCGCCTCGGGAAAGCGCCCGAGCTG
>JBGSLE010000330.1:0-2201 GCA_041740875.1 Pontiella sp.
TCGCCGCGCAACAGGTGGAGTCGGCCGCGCAACCCCGCCATGCCTGCACCACCTGCGGCGCGACCGAAAAGAGCGATCCTGCACTGCATTTCCGCTACTGCTCCACCTGCGGCAACTGCTACTGCGAGGCGCACATCGCCAGCCATAGCCATTGATGCGTGGACGCCCGGTTAAGCCGATCGATAGAATGCCAACCTTCAAGTTGGCGAAAAACGATGACATGGCACCGGCAAAAGAGGATACTCCCGATTTCAAGCAGCGGGTGGTGCCGTATCGGTGCGAAGGGTTTCGCGCAACGCTGATCACCCGGCAAACAAAGGAACTGAACCATGAGAATGATGCAAGCATGTGTGCGCGCCTCCCGAATGAAGGGGAGTTTTTTGAAGGCGGGATTTTTTTCGGCACTCTTATTGATCGCCGCACCGTCCGTCCAGGCAGCCGATGAGGCTTCCTCGAACATGGAAGCGATCCAAGAGGCCGGGCGCGAGACCTCCGAATCCATTCAAGAGATGGGCCGCAAGACCACCGAAGCCGTGGGCGCGCTGGGCCAGAAGGTGAACGAAAACCGCCTCGCCAACCGCAGCTGCGATGAGATGGTATCGTGGGTGTTGATCGGCGTGCTGGTCGGTTCCGTGGCCGGGATGGCCACCTCGATCAAATGCTCCGGGCTGGGCAAGCTGGGCCGTATCGGGCTGGGTCTGTTGGGAGCGTTTGTCGGCAGCATGGTGGTGCGGGTTGCCGAAATCGATTTGGGTTGGGGCGAAGCCGTGCTCTCCTACGAGGAAATGCTGTTTTCGCTGGTGGCAGCCGTGGTCGTTGTCGTCCTTGCCCGTTTGGTACACATAGGCATGCGGCGAAAAAACTCCTAACCTGCCGAAGCGGGCGTTCAAGCCGGAGTTGCTCCCAGGGAGGCTCCGGTTTTTTTGCGCCCATTTTCCGCTCTTATGCTTTGATCGCCTTGGAAACGGGGCATAGATTGTCCTGCGTTCGGATCAAGGGAGGTTTTCCATGGCAGTCAACCAAGCCGTCGTTTTCACCAAGCCGTTGCATCCCCTCGGTATTCCGCTCACGCCGGAGCAACTCGGCGAAGAGACCCGCACGGAGTTGGAAGCGCGCGGCCTGCAGGTGGTTTCCAGCAGGCGCGTGACCGGGCCGGAGCTGGCGCAGCGCGAGGCCATCCGCCACCACTACCTGATGTACAGCCGGGCTTCGTACGGCCTTTTCACTCTGTCGGACGCCGGGCGCATCCGTTTTGCGGAGACCTTCGGCAGGGATTGGAATGCGGAGGTTCAGGCTGGCCGCATCATGGGAAACCCGCAGTTGATGGCCAGCAAGGGGATCGATGCCTCCGCGCTTTTCACCCTGTGGAGTGCGGCAACCGTGCAAAAAATCCAATCCGGCCTGCTTATGGCGCGGCTGGATGCATTGGATTGCTATTGCATCAACGCCTTCTATCCGGCCATGGAGGCCAATTTCTACCACCCGCGAACGACGATTTTCTACTATGTCGTCGAATTCGATCCGGCCCGGGTTTCCTGGAAGCGCTTCCGCAAGGAAATCCTCGGCGCAACGGACGCCAGCAAGGCCGATCCGGCCAGCTTCCGCGGACGGCTCTATGCCCGCTACCCGGTCGCGTTCCCGGGGCGCGACAACTTTGTCCACGGCAGCGCCGGGCCGTTCGAGGGGCTCGTCGAGCGCGCCATCCACGAACCGGCGTTCGATCTGCAAACCAACCCCGTCGGCCGGCATCTGGCGCAAAAGGGAGTAACCCTCGCATCCCTCGGCGCCTGGAAGGCGCGGCAAGCGATCGCCGACCTTGGCGCGTTGTTCGACGCCACCGAGGAGCAGGAGACCGACGAGGTGCTGCCGATCCTGGACGCGGTGGCCGACCTTTTCCAGGCCTAGCGCAGCGGGTTTTGGCTCATTTTGACTTCGCCTGCGATTTCGGTTTGCCTCCGGACATTTCGAGCAGGTTTTGCTGCATGCGCGCTTCGTAGCCCTTTTTATCGAGCTTGAGGGTTTTGACTAGGGGCATCAGCGCCTGGCCGTCGTCGCCAAGCCAGTCGATAATGTTGAGCACGGCGAGGGTGGCGTAGGAGTTTTGGCGGAGCAGCTCTTCGAGGCAGGCGATGCCCTTTTGCTTTTCGCCGGTGCGCACCAGCAGCCAGGCGGCCATGGCGCGGACTTCGTGCGAGTCGTCG
>JBGSLE010000331.1:0-4634 GCA_041740875.1 Pontiella sp.
AGGGTCGCCGCCGAACGCCGCGATGTTCTCTTGCACCCACACCAGCGCAGCGATCTGATCCAGCAGCCCGTAGTTGCCCGATGCCGCGTGCGGGGATTCCTTCGACAACAGCGGGTGCGCAAGGAACCCGAACGGACCGAGCCGGTAGTTGATCGTGACCACCACCACGCCTTGGCGGGCCAGTGCCGCGCCGTCGTAGAGCGGTTGGGAACCGGAGCCGGTGGTATAGCCGCCGCCGTGAATCCAGACCATGACCGGCAGTTTGGCGTCGACGCTCTTCGCTTTCGTCCAGACGTTCAGGTAGAGACAATCTTCGTTCATCGGCTCGGCGGAGATGGTGATAAAGGACTTCGGTTGCGGGCACCGCGGTGAAAACGCGGTGCATGCCCGCGTGCCGTCCCACGGTTTGACCGGCTGCGGCGGTTTCCAACGCAGATCACCCACCGGCGGCGCCGCGAAAGGGATACCCTTGAAGCTGCGCACGCCGTCGTGTTGGTCGCCGGCGATCAGGCCGGAAATGATTCGTAGCACCGGCATCCCGACGGACGTTGCTTGATCGCGATTCGTCGCCGCCGGCAGGGATGCGGGCGCCTCGATGCCCGCGTGTTTCTGGAAGAACTCCCAGATGGCATCGGTGGCCTTGAACGTGTCGGACGCCTTCCCAACCCATGCCTCCGGCAAAAGGTTCTTGCCGCCGGGCCAGACGTGGCCGTGGTCTTTGATGATCGTGAAGCGAACCTCGCTGTCGTCGCGTCCGCCACTGTAGATCAAAGTCGTGACACCCGGCGATGCGGGAGCCGATTCCGGATCGGCCTGACAACCCAGGAGTCGCGCCCACGTGGCGACCTGCTCGCGCGCGGGCGGCTTTGTTTGCGATGCCATGTCCCGCGAGGCGGCCCCGGTGGCAAACTTCGGCGTGCCTCCCTCAAACGGATTCAGCGGGTCGGCGTCGCCCGTGATGTAATAGATGGAAACAGGCCGGTCGAGTTTGGGCTGCTTGAGCCAGAGCGCTCCGGCAACAGGCGCGGTGGCGGCAATGCGCGCGGACAATTCGACGCCGACGCGAAACGCCATCGATGCACCGTTGGAGAATCCCGTGGCGTAGATGCACCGCCGGTCCACGTTGAATCGCGCAAGAAGGTCGTCAATCATCGCGTTGATGAATTCCACGTCGGGAATACTCTTCTGCCCGGCATGGAAGCGCCCGGAACCGTCGTTCCAGACTTGGCCGTTGGTTCCGAAGCGGCTTGGTCTTTTCGGGTCAGGCGGCATAGCCTCGGGGAACACCGCCAGAAAGCCTTCTTGGTCCGCCTTGGGCGCCCAGCCCGTTTCGTGCATTGCGTCTCGGGCAGTGCCACCGCCACCGTGAAACACGACGACGACGGGCACTGGCTTCTTGCCGTCGTATTCGGGCGGCACATGCACAAGGTAGCGGCGCTCCAAGTTGTCGACCTTGATCGTCAATGAACGGTCGCCGGAGCCAAGCGGCTGTTTGGTGGCTGCGCCCTCGCCGTTCTTGTCAAACTCGGCCAAGCGGCCGGTCTTGGCCGCGGTTTGCCCGTAAACCGCAACGCACATGGCAACGACATAACCAAGGAGAATTGCGTATTTTGATTTCATAGGTACACCTTCGGCGTCGTTGTTTTGAGTTTTTTGACGTGTTGGGGATTAGGACGGAAACGATGCATCCCTTATTGCAGGCTCGTGCGTCGAGTTTGGAGCCGGGCTTCCTTGGGCTGCGCGTCAATATGGCGAAAAGGGTTTGCGGGCGGCCGATTGCGCGAGTAGTTTCGCGCGATTGTTTATCTTGGAGATGTCGAATGAACGTTTTCGCCCGCTTTTTCCTGCTTTTTCCGGTTCTGGCCCTGTTTGCACCCACCCTCTCCGCCGAGGAGTTCCTGAACATGGAACGCATCGTGGAGCAGGCCGCCCGGGCGACGGCGGCCAACCAGCCCGACGCCGACGCCGTGCTGATCGACGACTTCACCCGCGTGGCCTACCAGCCCGACGGCACCTCCGATACCTGGGCCGACACCGCCATCAAGGTGCTGACCGAAAAAGGCAAGCGCGACAACCGCACCCTGACGCTCTCCTTCAACATTTCCTACGGCACCAACTATTTCACCAAGGTCCAGGTGGTGAAGCCGGACGGCCGGGCGCAGGAGGTGGACATCGAAGCCCAGGGCAAGGTGATGGTCGATCCGAGCCAGATGGGCGCGAACATCTACGACCCCAACTCGAAACTGCTGCAGCTCTCCGTGCCGGGGCTGGAGGTGGGCGACACCCTGCGCTTCGTCGCCCGCAAGGTGCAGACCAAGGCCCCGGTTCCGGGGGTCTGGAGCGACTACCAGGTCTTCGAAGGCACCAGCCCGGTCGAGCACGCCACCTACCAGGTCGTCGCGCCCAAGGAGCGGCCGCTGGCCAAGATTGCGCTGAAGGCCGAAATCCCCGGCACGGTCTCTTTCCGCGAGGAGAAAAGCGAACAGGACGACCGGATCACCTACACCTGGGAGGTGCGCGGTGTGCCGCGCATGTTCGAGGAGCCCGACATGCCGGCCAGCTACACGGTCGTCCAGCGCCTGCTCGTGAGCACGATGGAGGAATGGGAAGAGCTTTCGCGCTGGTACTGGAACCTGTGCAAGCCGCGCCTCGAAGCCACCACCCCCGCCATGGAGGCCAAGGCCCGCGAACTCGTGGCCGGAAGCACCAATACGCTGGAAAAAATCAAGGCCGTCTTCAACTTTGTCTCCCAGGATATCCGCTACATGGGCATCACCACCGAGGAGGAGGCCCCGGGCTACGAGCCGCACGACGTGAAGACCACCTTCGAAAACCGCTACGGCGTCTGCCGCGACAAGGCCGCCCTGCTCGCCGCGATGCTACGGCTGGTCGATGTCGAGGCCTTCCCGGTCATCATCATGGCCGGCCCGAAAAAGGACGAGGAGGTGCCGCAGGCCTTCTTCAACCATGCCGTCACCGCCGCGATCGGCGACGATGGTGCCTATGTGCTGATGGATGCGACCGACGAAAACACCAAGGATATCTTCCCTCCGTACCTCCAAAACATGAGCTACATCGTCGCCCGCCCCGAAGGCGACACGCTGCGCACCTCGCCCGTCATCCCCGCCGAGGAAAACCTGCTCCGCATCGCATCGGTCGGCTCGCTCGATGCGGCCGGCACCCTCAAGGTGGAAAGCACGCTCTGCTTCGAGGGCATCAACGACACCGCCTACCGCGGCCACTTCTCGAAGCTCAAACCCGAAGAGCGCCGACGCTTTTTCGAGGGCAGCCTCAAGCGCTCCATGCCCACCGCCGAACTCCGCTCGCTCGAAATCCTGCCGGCGGAACTACGCGACACCACCCAGCCGCTGACCATCAAGCTGGCCTACACCGCCGAAAACCTGCTGATCGAAGGCGAGGAAAACCGGATGCTGGCCCTGCCCCAGCTGGGAAACTCCCTCGGCTACGCCAACTTCCTTATTGGCCAAACCGGCCTCGAAGAACGCAAGTATCCGCTCTGCACGCGCATGACCGCCGGCATCCGCGAGACGCTCCAGCTCGACCTTCCGGGAGGCCTCGGCACCATCAACGCACCCGGCTACCAACCGATCGATTCCCCCCAGCTGGCCTGGGAAATCCAACTGTCTCAAACCGCCGGGAAGCTCGCCGCCACCAACACCTTCCTGATCCATACCGTCGAGTTCAGCCCGGCGGAATACCTCGTGCTCAAGCAGCAGTTGAAGGAGATCGAATACAACCTGCGCAAGAAGATCGTCATCGACCGCACGTCCAACGACGGCGACGCCGAACCCGACGTCCGCATCCTCGAGCAGGCCAGCGACGTCGTGCTGCAGGATGCCGGCTACTGGACGGAAACCTCCCGCTCCAAGGTCGAAATCCTCACCTACGCCGGGAAAAAGGCCAATTCGGAGATCAAGCTGGCCTACAATCCCGCCTGGCAGCAGATCGAACTGGTCCGCGCCTCCGTCACCCTGCCCGACGGAACCGTCAAGGAGATCCGCGACGAGGAGATCAACCTGATGGACGCCGGCTGGGTTGCTTCGGCCCCGCGCTATCCCGCCGAGAAAATACTCGTCGCCACCCTGCCCGGCGTCGAAATCGGCAGCATCCTCGACTACGAAATCCGCTCCACCGTCAGCGGAAAACCCTTCTTCTCGACCACCCAGACCTTCAACGGCCACGAACCGGTCGAAAAGAAAACCTATTCCGTCACCGCCCCCACCTCGCTCGACCTGCACCTGCGCAACACCGGCATCGCCGAAACGAAAACCGTTTCCGACGGCACGGTTTCCTACACCTGGACCGCCACCAACCAACCCGCCGTCAAGGCCGAGGAGGCGCTGCCGCCGTGGTGGACCTTCAACCCCGCCGTCTTCATTTCGACCGGCGACTGGAAATCCTATGCCCGCACCGTGCATGGCCACCTCTCCGCCGCCGCCGAAAAACAACCGAACGCCGCCTCGCTCGCCAAGCAGCTGACCAACGGCCTCGCTTCCGACCGCGAAAAGATCATCGCCCTGCGCGACTGGGTGGCGAAAAACCTCCGGCCCGCCGGCCCGGCCCTCGACAACCTTCCGTTCGATGCCATCGCGCCGGCCGACCGCACCCTGGCC
>JBGSLE010000332.1:0-3862 GCA_041740875.1 Pontiella sp.
TTCGCCGCGTTGGTCGTAATGATGGCATCGCCGCCGTTCGACCACGGCACATTGTTGATACCGCCGTTGGCGGTCCAGTTGGCGGTCGAGGTGTCCCAAACGCCGTTGGTGTGGGTAATTGCCGCATCCCCGGAAACCGGATCCCAGGTTTGTTGCGCATTGGTTGACGAAAGGCTTGCGGAAAGGGCGGCCATCGCCGCGAACCACGTTGTTTTCCTCTTCATCCTAATGCTCCTCCTGTGTTGCGGCGCATGGGTACGCCGGGCTCCTATTGTCGGGTAACTTGTAGAGCCCGCTCATGTTTTCAGGAATGCAGGCGATGATTTATTTTCTTGCACTTTTTGGCAAAGCGCTCCGCCAAAAGAAAAGCCGCCCGGGCGCCGAGCGGCTGGTTACTTCCGGTGCAATCGAACTAACTGTTTACGAAGAAGCGGCGAATGAAGAATACGCTACCACCCATCGCGGCGATTAGCCCAAGCGTCGCCGGCTCCGGAATCGTGCTGACAGCTACATTATCGAGCCAGAATCCCTTGTTTTGCAAATTAGCAGCGCTGTTCCAAACCTCGGAAAACTCGAGGGCGGCGATATCGGTTGCCCCGAGCGTGTTGATGTCGTAGGTCAATGCCGCTCCCGAGGCGGTTCCCCGTTCGAAGGCATAGGTCACCTTGCCGTTTGCAAGTGAAATGGCAACGCCCAGCAAGTTTGCGGGGGCTGTGGCAACAACCGCGCTGTTGACGCCGTTATCCAAGCCGCTAATCAACTGGACGCCCTCGGGAATCCCCGCATTCGCGGCGGTCAGGGTGAAGTCGTCGTCGCCGGCCTGGCGGGCATAGATATTGCGAATTCCATCCGAACTGCCAGACACTAGCAGCAGTTCGAAAATCTCCTGGCCCGTGCTGCTGAGTCCGCGCACATACGAATGCTTGAAGGCGCCGGTATTGGACGTGCCGAAAACACCCCAGTCAAAACTGATGGCCGTGGAGTCTGTGCCGGTCAAACCACCCGCCACGCTAAAATTGGCGATCACCTTGGTCACCCCGGCCAGCGAGGGATCAACCGTCTTGGTTTCGGGATAGGTTGTACCGAAGGCCACGCTCACCGTATCCAATTCGCTCATATCCGCTAGGGCATCGTTGCTGTCGTTGGCAAAAGCCGCCGCCTTGTCCGTGCCTGCGCTGATGCCACCGGCATAGCCCGCATCCGCGTTCTGGAAGCTCCACGAGCCGACCGCCGTGCCTGCATTGAGCGACCCCGCCCCCGTTACGGCACCGGATGCCGCGGCATCGAGGGTGGCATCAAACACGATGGCCGCCTGGCAAAAGACGGCCGATCCCAAAACTGCGCACAGCGCTGTCGTTCGTTTGCTCATTACAACTCCTTTTCTGATTAACATACTAACACTCTAGGCATGGCGTGCAGGATATGAATGCACGGATTGATTAACTTTTTTGCACAAAAAAACCAGCCGGGGTGGCTGGCTTCAGAAATGGAAGAGCGGGGCCCGAGCACAACCCGGCCATTTTCGCGAGTCACTCGTTTTGCCAAGTATCGAACGCCTGGGTCAACCATGCGACTTTTTCGCCGCATTGTTTCAGCAGGCATTGCGTCTCGGCGACCTCTTTATCCAGCGCTTTCGAGTTGAGCCGCGTCGCGGTCCTCCATTTCGCCAGCTGGAGATGGATCGCCAGTACGCTCCGGGCGATCTCATCATAAAGGTAGCGGTTATGGTGCTGCCGCTCATCCTCCTGAAGCGCCAGGATGGTGCGCATCTGATTCCGCAGGTGCGTTTGCAGCGCCCTGGGTTGGTCATCGACGCGGGTAGCAATCTTCAGCACGGCATGATGATGCGCCTTCTCGATCGGGATGATCGTTTCGCCGAAAAAACCGTTTGCGCGTCGAATGATGGCCTGGCGGATAGGCGCGGTGCTGCCCAGCGACACCAGGTCCTCCATGGCCTGCTTATGAATGGTGACGACATACAGCGTCTGTATTCCGAGCGCTGCCGCCTGGCGGCCCAGCCGGTTCGCCGGTTGCAGGCTGGCCGACGACCCCGCGCCGATATACCGGCGCAGCGCCGTTTCATAGGTTTGCGGCCATGTCCCTGTTGCGTTTCCCGTTTCCATGCGCGTGACTTCCTTTTCCCCGCTTAATTTGCCTTCCCTTCACGGACAACCATTCGCCCCGCCCACCGGGTGCTACTACCGCTTCGGCGACCGGAGGAATGGAATGGCGCTATGTAGTTTCCACGTGCACAGCATCCATTCCGCTTCTCCGTCGTCACTGCCGTGCTGGCATGCCGAGTCGTCCGTTCTTCAGTTCAGCCGCCGTCCTTGAATGACTCTGAACAGCACCACGACAATGGCAATCACCAGCAGGAGGTGGATAAACCCTCCCATCGTATAACTGCTCACCAGCCCCAGTGCCCACAGGGCCAGCAGCACTACCGCAAGTGTCCACAACATATAACGCTCCTTTACAGGTTCTCTGCTTTCTCGGGTTCTCTCTCCGGTATGTTCACAGGTCGTTGGGCACCCCGCTCGGGGCACCCCCGAAACAACCTCCACATAGACCTGTGCCAATCCTGCGTACGCGACAATCAGCGCGAGCTTCGTCGAGCGCCCGCGCAGCGGCATTGACTAAAACCTCAAGCCCATGCCCAGACCGTAGACGAAGCGTCCGTCGTTGTAGGTTTCCTCGGCTTCATCGGAGTCTTTGAACAGGAACTGGTACTCAACCCCGAGGGTGAGATAAGTCGTATCGTTCAGGAAAAACCGGACTCCCGCATCCGGGCCGGCAATGAACTGTTCCCTGACGCCGTCGCCATAGATGTAACCGATGCTGGCACCCACATACGGATGAACCCGTCCGAGATCCACGAAGAACCAGTCGAGACCCAAGCGCGTCGATCCCGTCCAGTCGTCTCGCCCGTTGTTGTAATCGGCGAATCCGAGCCCCTGCCGCACGGCTACGGAAAGAGCGTCGGTGACAAAGTATCCCAGCTCCAGGTCCATCGTTCCGTTATTGGAATCAAAATCCTCGTCGCTCGATCCGCTGCCGCTGACCGAAAAGGTTCGATCCCCTCTATAGAAGTCGGGTTCGTCCTGCAGCCGTGTGGCCGTATCACGCGTAGAACGGGTTCGATCCCCGTCATTGAAGCCGGGCTCATTCAGCTGCGCGTAGGCCGCTGCTCCAGCCATCAACACCGACAATGCAATTCCGATACCTAATGTTCGCTTTGACATGTCTTCATCTCCATTTCTGCGCTGTTTGCGCGTATTGAGGTTCGCTTTCTTCCGGTTCAGCACCTCACCGCCGCAGCCGCGCGGTCCGATGATTGTTTCTTTTCCATCTGCGGCGGCCCACTCCGCAACGAACACCAGCGGGCTTCCGCATCGCTTCCTCTGACTGATGCGTACACTGGTTAATAGGACGGGTTTGGTCTATGGGGAATAACCCTACCAATCGACCATGGTGTGAAACTCGGGGTTCTGTGCCCTGGCTATTCCGCCTCAAGCATGCCGCCCGGCTGCTGTGTTCAGGCCAAGATCCCGTCTCGGAATTCGCCGACGGGTGCGGCGGGACGTACTACGGTTCCATGAGAATCTAGACGGGATTCAGGATCGGAAGGATGGCATGGGGCGGCTAAAAACCCGGCGGAATATCCGGCCGGGGCGAGTCGAGTTCCCGCAGCAAAACCGCCTTCAGTTCATTGACCCGTTCGGGATATTGCGACGCGAGGTTGTGCCGTTCCCCGTTGTCGGCCTTGAGGTCGTAGAGCTGGAACCGGTCGTTTTTGCGGTCGATCTCCACGAGCTTCCAACCATCCCGGGTAATCAGAGCCGACTGTCCCATGCGGTTGAAT
>JBGSLE010000333.1:0-10609 GCA_041740875.1 Pontiella sp.
CGAACTCAAGGCGCACGGCATCGCCGTCGGCTTGCCGGACGACGCGGACATGGGCAATTCCGAGGTCGGCCACAACGCCATCGGCTGCGGACGCGTCTTTTCGCAAGGCGCGGCGCTGGTCTCCAACGCGATCGCCGCTGGCTCGATGTTCACGGACGCCGTCTGGAAAAAAGTGGTCGCCAACGTGCTCGCCAAGTCGTCCACGCTCCATTTCATTGGCCTTTTCTCCGACGGCAACGTCCACTCCCACCTTTCCCACCTCGAAGCGATGTTGCGTAAAGCCAAGGAAGAGGGCGTCAAGCAGGCGCGCATCCACGCCCTGATCGATGGCCGCGACGTTCCTCCGACCTCGGCCTTGCTCTACGTCGAGCGCTTCGAAAAGTTCCTGGCCGAAATCAATGCCGACGGCTCGGTCGACTATTGCGTGGCGTCGGGCGGCGGCCGCATGAACATCACGATGGACCGCTACAACGCCGACTGGAGCATGGTCGAGCGCGGCTGGAAGGCGCACGTCAAGGCCGAGGGGCGCATGTTCCCCTCCATGAAGGCGGCCGTCGAAACCTTCCGCAAGGAAAAGCCCGGCATCCTCGACCAGGACCTTCCGGCGTTTGTCATCGAGCGCGGCGGCAAGGCCGTGGGGCCGGTCATCGACGGTGATAGCGTGGTCTTCTTCAACTTCCGCGGCGATCGCTCGCTCGAAATCACCAAGGCGTTCGAGGCCGATGTATTGGCCGAGTTCCCGCGCGGGCCGAAGCCGGATGTCGTGTATGCCGGCATGATGCAGTACGACGGCGACCTGGGCGTGCCGAAAAACTACCTCGTCTCCCCGCCGGCGATCGACCGCGTGATGAGCAAATACCTCTCCGAAGCGGGCGTGCATCAGTTCGCCATTTCCGAAACGCAAAAGTTTGGCCACGTGACCTATTTCTTCAACGGCAACAACTCCGGCAAATTCGCCACGGAAACCTGGCAGGAGATCCTTTCGGATGTCTGCCCGTTCGAAAACGCGCCGCGCATGAAGGCCGCCGAAATCACCGATGCAGTGATCGCAGCCATTGAAAGCGGCAAGTACCGGTTTATCCGCCTCAACTACCCGAATGGCGACATGGTTGGCCACACGGGCGTCGTCGCGGCGGTCAAGGTGGCTGTCGAGGCGGTCGACGAGGGCGTGGGCCGCATCATGGCGGCCGTCAAGAAGGCCAACGGCATCATGGTCTGCTCGGCCGACCACGGGAATTCCGACGACATGTGCG
Organism: Pontiella sp.; assembly: GCA_041740875.1. Lineage (GTDB taxonomy): Bacteria > Verrucomicrobiota > Kiritimatiellia > Kiritimatiellales > Pontiellaceae > Pontiella. The sequence continues at coordinate 1,254 of JBGSLE010000333.1, forward strand.
AACTCGACAAGAAGACCGGCGAACTCAAGCTGGACGACGAAGGCAAGTGCCTGCCGAAGACGTCGCACTCGCTCAACCCCGTTCCGGCGATCGTTTACGATCCTTCCGGCGTTTCCAAGGCGCGGCTGGCCGGCGTGAAGGATGCGGGCATCGCCAACCTGGCGGCCACCTGCATCACCCTGCTGGGGTACGAACCCCCGGCGGACTACACCCCCAGCATTGTCGCCGTGGGCTGATCCCAAGCCGTGAGAAGGTTGCTTCCCATTTTCTTCTGCGCCGCGGCGCTCGCGTGCCGCGCGCAGGAGCCGGCGTCCATTTCGCCCTCCAGGCTCGACGAGTTCATGGAGAGCGGGATGGAGGTTTCGGGCATCCGCGCGCCGTACTACGACGAAACCGGCGAGTTGAAGGCGCAGCTTTACGGAGGCCACGCCAAAATCCTGGAGGGCGGCGTGGCGCAGATAGCCCATCTCCGCATCGATGTGTTCCAGGATGGCGCCGTATTCATGACGATCTATGCGCCGCAATGCTTTACCCGGATGGTGGAGGAGGCGGGCAAAAAACGGCTTGAGGTCTATTCGGAAGGCGATGTGCTGATCGAACTCGACCAGATGACGGTTTCCGGCCGCGGCTTCCGGTTTTCCTCCACGGAAAACCGGTTTGAAATCCTGCACGATTCCAAGGTGCTGGTGAAGGATTCGACGGGCGACATCAAGGGGCTGGCGCTATGAGGTGGCGGGCGTTCATTGCGGTTTTTTGTGGCTGCACCGCGCTGGCGGGATGCTCGAAACGGGAAAAATCCAACCCGGAGGCGGCGGAGTGGGCCGATATCCAGGCGATGGCGGACGATGCGGTGCCCGTGGCGGTCGATTCGGCGGTTGCGGCGGAGACCAATCACGTGGATGTCGTGGTGCCGGAAGGGTTCGGGGAATTCATTGCGCGGCTGGAAGCGATGAAGACCGTGGAGCGGAAACCCGGGCAAACGCTGCTCACGGGCGAGCGACTGGTGCTGGACCACGGGCAACGCTTTGTCCGCATGGAGCAAAACGTCCTGGTGCAGGATGATCGCGGCACGCTGGAATCCGAAAACCTGGTTGGACGGTTTACGGTCTCGAACGAAGTGGAGTCGATCGAAGCGGGCGGCGGGGTGGTCATCCGCAGCGAAGGCCGCGAGGCGGTAGGCGAAAACGCGTCATACGACTACCAAAACGGATTTGTGCGGCTGGAAGGCAAGGCATCGGTGTGGGATGGCGGAAACCGCCTTTCCGGCGAGCGGATCGAATTGTGGATCCGGGGCGACCGCAAGCTGGTCTGCGAACCGAATGCGCTGCTGGAGGTTTCCGGCGGGCCGGGGCTGGGGTTCGACGGGCTTTCGAGCACGGGCGGCGTGACGGAAATCCGTTCCGATCGCGTGGTTTACGACGAGTCCAAGGGCGTTGCGGAGGTGGATGGGAATGTCCGCATCCGCGATCCGCGCGCCGCGATGAACTGCGGGAATGTGCGGTTGTTCCTCAAAGAGGGCAACGAAATTGATTGGATCGAAGCGCGCTCGGAGGTAATAATCCAATCAGACGACAGGAAGGCGCTGGCCGAGCGTGCGACCTACCATGCGGATGAGGGAAAGTTCACGCTGGAAGGCGAGCCGAAGGTCAAGCAGGGACTGAACGTGATGACTGGTGACCGGATCATTTTCTGGCATGAAACGCGACGCATGGTGTGCGAGCCGAATGCGCGCGTTTTGCTCTATTTGGACGAGGCCACCAAGGCGAAATTCATGAAGGATTTGAACGACTAAATGGTTGCGGAAGAAACCTATCTGATCCGGACGGAAAAGCTGGCCAAGGCGTACAAGGGCCGCAAGGTGGTGCGCGAGGTCGAGATCAACGTCAAGGCGGGCGAAATCGTCGGTTTGCTCGGGCCCAACGGGGCGGGCAAGACCACCAGCTTCTACATGATTGTCGGGCTGGTGCGTCCGACCTCCGGCAAGGTCTTCTTCCAAGGCCGCGATGTAAGCAACGTGCCGATGTACAAGCGGGCGCGGATGGGCATGGGCTACCTTTCGCAGGAGCCATCGATCTTCCGCAAGCTGACGGTGCAGGAAAACGTGATGGCCATCCTGGAAACGCTGCCCATCTCATCGAAGGAGCGGAAGCGGCGGCTGGAGCATCTGCTCGATGAACTCAAGATCGGCCATTTGGCGAAGCAGCGGGCCTACACCCTGAGCGGCGGCGAGCGGCGGCGGTTGGAGATCACCCGCGCGCTGGTGACGGATCCGGCGATCATCCTGCTCGACGAGCCCTTCAGCGGGGTCGATCCGCTGGCGGTCCACGATGTGCAGGAGATTGTCCGCGAACTGCGCAACAAGGGGTTGGGCGTGCTGATCACCGACCACAACGTGCGCGAGACGCTGGCGGTGGTCGACCGGGCGTACCTGCTGTGCGAAGGGCAGGTGCTGCGCGAAGGAAACAGCGTTTTTTTAGTGAACGACGAGGTGAGCCGCGAACTCTATCTTGGGCCGCGGTTCAGCATGTAGGTAAAACGAAAGGAGCAAGCCATGCAGATAAGCATCACAGGACGGCATGTCAATGTAACCGACAACGTCAAGGCGCACGTTGAGGAAAAATTGGAGCGTTGCTTGGGCGTGTTCCCTCGAATAGAAACCATCCACGTGATTCTTGACACGGAAAGCCACGACAAGGTGGCGGAAGTGGTGATCCAGGCGGCGAACCATATCCGGGTTTCCGCCACGGAAAAGTCCGAAAACCTGTACGATGCGATCGACCGTGCCGTTGAACATGCGGAACGGCAGATGCGCAAGCATCGCGACAAGGTGACGGAACATCACAAATAGGCAACGAAGGCAGGCTTGGGAGGTGAATTGTGGCCGTTATAACTGTTAAAACCCTGTGGGAAGAGGGAGCGGACAAGCTCCAGCTGAGCATTGTTGTCGGCGAGGAGTACCTGGACCGGAAGCTCCCGGAAACCGCCATGAACCGTCCGGGATTGGCGTTGACCGGCTTCTTCCAGTATTTCGCGAACCAGCGCCTTCAGATTTTCGGCTTGGCCGAATTCACCTACCTCAAAAGCCTGCCGGAAGCCGAAAAGATCAAGCGGCTCGAGGAGCTGTTTGAACAGCAGATCCCCGGCATCGTGATCACGCGGAACCGCAAGGTGCCGCAGGAAATCGTCGATATGGCGGAGGCGTACAAGGTGCCGGTGCTGCGCACGCCCATGGTCACCATGAATTTCGTGAACGAATGTACCGTCCTGCTCGAAAAGCTGACCGCGCCGCAGGAACGGATACAAGGCACAACGCTTGAAATCATGGGGATTGGCGTGCTGCTGCGCGGCGATCCAGGCATCGGGAAAAGCGAAACCGCGCTCTCCTTGATCGAACGCGGCTACAGCCTCGTCTCGGACGACGTGACGGAGATCCGCCGGACCAGCCGGGGCCGCATTGTCTGCTGGGCGAATGAAATCACCCGCTACCACATGGAAATCCGCGGGCTCGGCATCATCCACGTTCCCAGCCTCTTCGGCGTCTCCTCCATCCGGCGGCAGACCGAACTCGATTTGGTGATCGATTTGAAGCAACCCTCGGGCGACGAAGACCGCACCGGGGTGCAGCCGGAAACGATTTCGCTCATGGGCGTCGAAATCCCGTGCATCACGCTGCCGGTGCGGTCCGGTCGCGACATGGCCAACATTGTCGAGGTCGCCGCGCTGAACCAAAAGCTCAAGGAACTTGGCCACGATGCCGCCAAGGAGCTGGATGAAAAAATCATCGACCGGCTTACCCGGAGGCGGGGGCGCCATGGCTGAGGAAACCCTGGTTAAAAAGTTCAAGGTTTTGAACGAGTACGGAATACATGCCCGTCCGGCCGCCTTGCTGGTCAAGGCCGCGGGCAAGTACGAGTGCGAGATTTTCATTGAAAAGGATGGCAACAAAGTTTCCTGCAAGAGCATCATGGGCCTGATGACGATCGAGGGCTTTCCCGGGAGCATGATGCAGGTTACGGCATCGGGGCCGGATGCGAAGAACGCGATGGCCGAAATCGAGGACTTGTTCGTCAATAAATTCTACGAGGATTGATGCCTGTGTCCGCGCGTGCAAAAAGCGAAATCTCCCTCAAAGGGATCGGTGTGTCGCCCGGAATCGCGGTCTGCAAGGTTCAGCTGTTGTCGCCCCACACGGAAAAAGCCGTGCAGCGCTCCATCTCGGCGGACGAGGTACCCATTGAAATCACCCGCTTCGAAGAGGCGCTGATCGCCACCCACGACCAGATCCGACACATTCAAAAACAGGTGGCTGAAGTGCTCGGCGACGAGCATGCCAGCATCTTCGATGCGCATATCCTGGTGGTTGACGACCGCACGTTCATCGAGGATGTCATCCGCAGCATCAAGCGGGACATGCTGAACGTCGAGCCGATCCTGCAGGCCGTCGCCAACCGCTATGCCGACATGCTCTCCAAGGTGGAGGATTCCTATCTCTCCGAGCGCGCGGCCGACATTCGCGACGTGGCCCGGCGCATCATGGCCAACCTCGCCGGCGAAACCCTGAACCAGATGGCACAGATCAAGACGCAATGCATCGTGGTTGCCCACGACCTTTCGCCTTCGGACACGGCCAGCATCAACCGGGAGTTTGTCAAGGGGTTCGTCACCGACCTGGGCAGCGCGACTTCGCACACCGCGATCATGGCGCGGGCGCTCGAGGTGCCGGCGGTGGTGGGGCTGCACAACATTACGGCGGTGGCCTCGTCGGGCGATTCCATCCTGATCGACGGCGGCAAAGGCATCGTCTTCGTCAATCCTACCGAAGTCCGGCTGGAGGAGTATGCCCGGCGCGCCGAGGAGCAGGAGCTGATTTTGCAGGCGCTCGACGAGCTGCGCGACAAACCGCCGGAAACCCTGGATGGATACCTCGTGCCGATCACCGCCAACGTCGAGCTGCTCGAGGAGCTCGACGGCGTCGGCGCCCGCGGAGCCCGGGGGATCGGTCTCTTCCGCACCGAATTCCTCTTTCTCGGGGCGGCCGTTCTGCCCGACGAAGACGACCAGGCCGCCGCCTACGAGCGCGCCGCCAAAAGCCAATACCCGGCCCCCGTGGTGATCCGCACGCTGGATCTCGGGGCGGACAAGTTGCCTTCGCAGTTCGGAGCCTCCGACGAGTTGAACCCGTTCTTGGGCGATCGGGCCATCCGCTTGTGCCTCGCCCACCCCGAACTCTTCAAGACGCAATTGCGCGCCATTCTGCGCGCAAGCGTGCAGGAAAACGTGCGGATGATGTATCCCATGGTGTCGTCCGTCCAAGAAGTGATCAGCGCCAACGCCCTGCTGCGCGAATGCATGGCTGAACTGCGGGAGCAGGGGATCCCGTTCAACGAGGGGATCAAGGTGGGCACCATGATCGAGGTGCCCTCCGCCGCGCTCATTGCCGATATCCTCGCGCCGTATGTCAGCTTCTTCAGCCTTGGAACGAACGACCTGATCCAATACACGATGGCGGTCGACCGCGGGAACGAAAATGTGGCGCACCTCTACAAGCCGACGCACTTGGCGATCATCCGGCTGATCGACAGGGTGGTCAAGGTCAGCCACGAGCACGGGTTGTGGACTTGCGTTTGCGGCCAGATGGCCTCGGCGCCGCACCTGGTTCCGCTGCTCATCGGGTTGGGCATCGACGAACTCAGCGTCAGTCCCTCGCAGGCCCCGGTGATCAAGGACGTCATCCGCAAGCTCCATTATTCGAGCGCGGTGGCGCTGGGCCAGCAGGCGTTGTCATCGAGTTCGTCGGAACACATCGAAACGCTTTGCCGCGAGTTGATTGAGCGCATTGCGCCCGAGGTTCTTGAACTATCAAGCTAGCGGTTGCCGAGCCAGTTTTCCGCCGCCAGCCACGCTCCCGACAAATAGCGGTACGCAACGCCGTAGGCCAGCGCCGATTCGCTGCCAACCAAATCCCCCAGGCCGGCCAGTTCCGGCGATCCGACCAGCACCATCCAGAGCCCGAGCACGAGTATGTTAGCGGCATAGATCGCGACATGCGAAAAGAGGCGTCCATGCTCCTGGACGTCGGGTTGGCGTTGCGACAGCACATGGACGGTGAAGGTGAGGTGGAACGACCACGTGAAACCTACCGCGCAGAGCCACCACGACCGGTAGGGCTCGACATCGAGCCAAAGGCCGGCGAGATAGTAGGCCGCGATCACGAGCACCGTGTAGAACGGGAAGAAATACGGGGCGAGGGTGATTACAAAATTTGTTTTCGACAATTCGACATGGCCGCCCGATTTGCCGACCTTCATTTTCCCGACCCGTCCGCCCATCAAAACCGCCCACAAGGCATGGGTGAGTTCGTGGCCGAGCACATAGGTTCGCATGGGACGGGGCAGCAGGAAAAAAACAGCCACCCACGCCACGAAGCCGGCGGGGAGCGCCCAGGACTCCCAGCCCGCCGTTGCGGCGCTCGCCACCGAGGCTTGGAAGAGCTTGTAGACCGCCATCGACGCCGCCCAGCAAAAGGGGATCAAACCCAGGCCGACCAGCATCTTGATGAACTTCACCATGGGCTATGGGCTATCCGGCGTCATCGCGGTTGCGTTGGCTAACGGCCCGTGCGTAGCTGCTGCTCCAGTTGGGCGGCATGGCGCTTGGCGTCCATGGGGAGGCGCGGATCGAGCTTCGCCTTCCGGTAGGTTTCGGTTGCTTCATCGATGCGGCCATCGCGCTGGTAGTTCGAGGCGAGGGTGAAGTAGGCCTCGGCCGAGGCGCGGCCGGTGCCGATGATTTCGATCAGCAAGGGTTCGGTTTCCGCCGTCCGTCCGGCTTGGTTGAGGAAGTAGAGGTAGGACGAGGTGTAGTTCCAGTTTTCGGGCACAAGCCGCGCGGCCTTTCCAAGCCAATCAAACCCTTCGTGCTTGTTGGCCCGCATCAGCAAAACCCCGAGGTTGTAGGCGGCCTGCGCCATCTGCGGATCGGCGGCAAGCGCGGCGCGCAAGTGGGTTTCGGCCTCGTCGAGCTTGCCGAATTCGGCATCCAGCAGGGCGATGTTGAAGTTGACCATCGGGCTGGCCGGTTCGATTTTGAGCGCCTTTTGCAGCAACTCGTAGGCGTTTGTGCTGTTGCCGGCGCGCGCGTGGACCATCGAGGCGTTGATGAGCGGCTGGACCACGTCGTTGCGCATGGTGATCGATTTGGTGTAGGCCGCCAGCGCCTTGCCGGCGTCGCCGATGTGGTCGAAATAGATGCCTTGGTTGTAGTGGGTGGACCAGCGGTCGGGCCAGATGACCAGCGAATTCCAGTATTCGGCGTGCGCCTTTTCATACGCCTCGCGCTGCGCGGTGGAGTAGCCGGCCAGGTTGCGGCCCAGCAGCGAGGCAGCCGCGCGGATGCGGACGGTCCGGAACCGGTCCATGGCCGCCTGGAGCAGCGCCTGGGTGGTTTCGGTAGAGGTGTCGTACATCAGCGATGTGGCGGCCGCCGAACGCACCCATTCGTTTCCATCGGCGAGCTGCTTGCGGATGGCGGGCCACTTGTCGGGGAGGGGGCAGTTGGCCAGCAGGCGCAGGATGCCGACCTTGGCGGCGGGGTCGCACTTGGGGTTGTCCAGATAGGCTAGGATGGCCGGCAGTTTTTCCCACGCGCCGTTGCGGCAGGCCAGGACGATGCGGCCGAGGTCGAGGAGATCCTTGCCGGAATCCGCGCCGTGCCACTCCTTGACATGCCGGTCGGCCCATTCCGCGTCCTCGCGCTTGTGGCCGAAAAAGTCGCCTTTGATGGCCTCCTTGTTGTGGTGGCAGAGGTTGCAGGCGTTGGGCGATCCGAATTCGAGCGTCGCGGCGGGGGACGGCGGGCGGAAGGTGTGGTCGGAGCGGTGCATGTGCGCCTGGGCGGTCATGGGCATGTGGCAATCGACGCAGGTTACCTTGGCCTCGGCGGGATGGTGCGAATGTTCGAGTATGGTTTCGACGCGTTTTTCATGGCAGGGCAGGCAGGACTGGTTGGGGTTGTCCTTGAAGCGGAAGCGGCCGCTGGAGGTGTGGCAGTGGATGCATTCGAGCTGACCAGAAAGGGCGCAGGGATTGGCTTCCCAACCGGTCTGGGTGTAGTTTTCGCCCAAATCGCGGCCGTCGGGGAAAAAGTCGGGGTCTTCGTAGGAGGTGAGGTCGTAGTGGTCGAAAAACTGCTCCCCGGGGGTGAAGTCGCTGGTGAGCGGGCTCATCTTGGCGTGGCAGGGGGCGCAGGTGGCGTCGCGCTGGTCCCGGTCCAGGTCCTGGTGGAAGCGCAGGAGCTTGAGGTCCTTCAGTGGCTCGCCCTTGGCGGCGGCCTCTTCGGCGGCCTTGATGTGGGCTTCGGCGGGGCCGTGGCAGACTTCGCAATTGATGCCGGGCTCGTTCCAGGTGGTGGTGTAGCTGTCGTCTGTCGGATTGTAGTTCTTGCGCAGCTGGCTGACGTGGCAGTCGTGGCAGGCGGCGTTGAAGGTCAACTGGTTGTCGGTCCAGTCGAGCGGGGCGTCGGTGAGCCCGTTGGTGAAGTGGCGAACCATGCTGCCGGTCGCGTCGTACCAGGTTTTCTTGTGGACATGGTAGGCGATCGGGGCGACTTGCAACTTGCCCTTTTCCAGGGGGACCAGGAAGAAATAGACGTTTTTTCCGCCCAGCGCGTGGAGCACGGGATAGGTGGCCGTCGTGCCGTCGGGGTTGGTTTGGCGCATCACGCCGCCGCTGGCGTTGAGTTCGATGTGGAACACGACGCCGCGGACATCCAGCGGCTCGGCCATCGGAACCAGGGAGCGGGCAAAGGTGCCGCTGAAGGCCTGCATCGCCTTGCCGTGGTGCGAGGTGCTCCAGAGTTCGTAGAAGCGCTCGTGGCAGGCGAGGCAGTCGGACGAGCCGACGTATTCGCCCTGGGCGGTGAAGTCGATGGCCTGGGCGGAGAGTCCGAGCAGGGAGAGGAACAGCAGGTGTGTGGGCTTGATAGTCATAATGGGGCGCATTAAACGAATTGAACGGCGGGATGTACAGCCCTTTCCCCGTGCGGGAAGGTGATAATTAGGAGCGCTATTTTATTGGTTCTGCGGCGGCTCCTACGTAGGTTGTTGCCCTCCATGAAAGACGAGAAAACCACCATCCTTTTTGATTTCGACGGCACGCTTGCGGAAACCATGATGCTGATCCACGACATTTTCAACCGGCTGTCCGGGGTCTACGGCTACCGCCACCTGCCGCTGGAGGAGATCGAGGCGTGCCGGCACCTGAGCATCCGGGAATTCATCGACCGCTTCGGCATCCCGGTTTGGAAAGTACCGGTCATCGCCATCCACGCCCGCCGGTTGATGCACCGGGAAATGGATC